>JACPGD010000461.1 GCA_016182645.1 Candidatus Hydrogenedentota bacterium
CGCGCTCGGGCAGGAAACCTGCCCGGCCGTGGGCGATAGTGGGACCATGTTTCAGTTGGTGCGGGCGTATGCGGCGCACCAGATCGAGGCGGACTTTCGCAGCGTCCGCGTGTTGCACGAACTATTTCCTTGAAGGTATATGGGCAAACACCAAGAAAACATTCGCAATTTTTGCATCATTGCGCACATTGACCACGGCAAGTCCACCTTGGCGGACCGCCTGCTCGAATACACGGGGACCATTGACCCGCGCAATATGAAAGAGCAGACGCTCGACTCGATGGACATCGAGCGCGAGCGCGGGATCACCATCAAGTCCGTGGCGGTGCGCATGCACTACAAGGCTGACGACGGGCAGAAATACGAACTGCACCTGATCGACACGCCGGGGCACGTGGATTTTTCCTACGAGGTGTCGCGCAGTCTGGCCGCGTGCGAGGGCGCGCTGCTGCTGGTGGACGCGGCGCAGGGCGTCGAGGCGCAGACGCTGGCGAACGCCTACAAGGCGGTGGACCAGAATCTCGAAATCATTCCAGTGGTCAACAAGATCGACCTACCGAGCGCCGATATCGAAGAAGCGAAGAAGCAGATCGAGGAAATCATCGGGTTGGATGCCTCCGACGCGGTGCTGGCGAGCGCGAAGACGGGACTCGGGACGAAAGACGTGCTGGAGGCGGTGGTAAAGCGCGTGCCGCCGCCGGCCGGGGATGCGCACGCACCCTTGCGCGCACTGATCTTCGATGCGAAGTACAACACCTATCGGGGCGTGGTGGTGTACGTGCGCGTCGTGGACGGACGGCTGCACAAGGGCCAGAAGATCCTCCTGATGAAGTCGGGCGGGAAGTATGAAGTGGACGAGGTGGGCGCGTTCACGCCCGAGGCCCAGCCGAAATCCAGCCTGGAGACGGGCGAGGTGGGCTATCTCATCTGCAACATCCGGCGGCTCGAAGACACCAAAGTGGGCGACACGGTCACGAATGCGGTCCATCCGGCGGCGCATGCGCTGCCCGGATATAAAGAGATAAAGCCGGTGGTTTTCTGCGGGATGTATCCCGCGGCGGCCAATGACTTCAACGAACTGCGTGATGCGCTGGAGAAGCTCCAACTCAACGACTCTTCCTTTGAATTCAAACCCGACAGTTCCGATGCACTCGGACTGGGCTTCCGGCTGGGGTTCCTCGGGCTGCTGCACATGGAAATCATCCAGGAGCGGCTCGAACGCGAGTTCAACCTGACGCTGGTTTCGACCATGCCGAACGTGGCCTATCAGATCACGCTGACGGACGGGACGGAGACGGTGATCGAGAAGGCGTCGCAGATGCCGAACCCGGCGAAGATTTCGGTCTGCGAGGAGCCATACATCGAGGCGGACATTCTCGTTCCAATGGAATACCTCAGCGCGGTCATTGACTTGTGCAAAAAGAAGCGCGGCGTGCACGTGCGCGTGGATTATATCGACGCGAAGCGTTGCATGGCCGTGTATCAGATCCCCCTCGCGGAAATCGTGGTTGATTTCTACGATAAATTGAAGACGTACACGCGCGGCTATGGCTCGCTGGATTACCGGATCATTGGCTATCGCCCCGGCGAACTGGTGAAGCTGGATATTCTGCTGAATGGCGACCCGGTGGACGCGCTCTCGACGATTGTGCACCGGGACCACGCGGTCGTGGTGGGGAAATCGTTGGCGTCGAAATTGCGCCAGCTCATACCGCGCCAGCAGTTTGAGGTGGCGATTCAGGCGGCGATCGGCAATAAGATTATCGTGCGGGAGACCGTGAAACCGCTGCGCAAGAACGTGACGGCCAAATGCTACGGCGGCGACATCACGCGCAAGCGGAAGTTGCTCGAAAAACAAAAAGAGGGCAAGAAGCGCATGAAGCAGGTGGGCGCCGTCGAGGTGCCGCAGGAAGCGTTCATGGCGTTGCTGCGCGTGAGCGAGGAGTCGGACCGCTAGTGGCGGACGCAGTACCCCCCACAGCCGCCGCGCCCGAACATCCCTGGCTGGTGCGCTTCTTGATGGCATTGACCGGACCCTGGAACCGGGAGAGCGTGCTGAGCCTGGTCAAGCTGGTCGTGCTGATCCTGTTTATCAAAGGGTGCATCATCGATCAGTACAGCATCCCTTCAGGCTCGATGGAGCCGACCTTGCACGGCGATGAACGATTCCTGCGCGGCGACCGGGTGCTGGTGAACAAATGGTTGTATGGGCCGCGCATCCCCTTCACAACGATCCGGCTGTGGGATTGGGCGGAACCCAAACGCTGGGACATCGTCGTCTTCAAGCCTGTGAAAGGCGCCAGCAATCATCCCATCTTGATTAAACGCGTGGTGGGCCTGCCCGGCGAACGGGTGCGCATTGCCGGCGGCGGCATCGAGGTGAACGGCGAGCGCCTGGAGTTTCCGGCCAGTCTCCCGCCGGGCCAGTACTACTGCAACGATTTGGACATTTTGCAGCGCGCGCTGACCGCGCCGACCCCACAGGAACGGAGGTACTGGGAGGCCGTTCGAGAGCAGTATCCGCTGCGCTACGGCGTCCGCGAAGAAGACCAGTATCTTGTGGTCCCGAAGGACCATTATCTGATGTTGGGCGACAACAGCCTGGAGAGCGTGGACAGCCGCGTGTTCGGCTGGGTGCCGCGCCATCATGTGTACGGGCGCGCGTTTGGCATGTGGTGGCCGTGGCCGCGCCGGCAGGATTTTACGGGCTTCTCCCACACGTGGTGGGGGAAGCTGTTGTTGTATGGCATCCCCGCGCTGCTGTTGGCGGCGGAGGTCCGCCAGTACCTGCGCCAGCGCCGGCGCCAAACGCCCGCCGGATGAGAAAACCGTTTTTGTCTGTGTGAGTCCATGCGAGTCCGTGTTATCATCCCCGCTTCCGAACTTGTTCAAGGCAACCTGTAAGGTGTTGAAGTTCCATGACGACCGATTCCAACAACCCTGGAGAAAAACTCCCCATCCCGCCCTTCCTCGGCATCGCCACCTTTGTCGTGGGCGTCTTTTTGTTGACCTGGGGCCCGCGTTACGTCAGCCAGCGCGAGTGGGTCTGGTGGACCGGAATCGTCCTGAGCGGCGTGGGCATTGTGTTGTGGATTTTCAGCGGGATGACACGCCGCCAGGCCATCGAATGGTCGAAGAGCGGCGCCATCGCGTTGCTGTTTGCGCTCGCGTTTCGCTGGGCCGTCGCCGAACCGTATCGCATCCCCTCGGGCTCGATGATGCCGACACTCTGGGGCGATGAGCGGATCGGGCGGGGTGACCGCGTGTTTGTGAATAAGTGGGTCTATGGGGTCCGCTATCCATTCATGAACGAGCGGATTTGGTACGGGAAATTACCCCAACGCTGGGACATCGTTGTCTTCAAAAGCGTGGAGGAAAACCCGCTTCACAGTACCCTGGTCAAGCGTGTCGTCGGCCTGCCCGGCGAACGCATCCATATTGAAAATGGTCAGGTGTACGCTAACGGGCAGCCCCTCGAATTGCCCGGGTTCATGCCGAAGGACCAGCGGTATACGCAGGATGGAATCTACGGCGTGCGGACGGAGGACGAATTCTCCGTGGTGCCGCCCGGTCATTACCTGGTGATGGGCGACAACAGCCGCAGCAGCCGGGATGGCCGCTACTTCGGCTGGCTGCCGAACGAGCATATCGTGGGGCGGGTGGCGTCGATCTGGTGGCCCCCGCAAAGCTGGCGTGACTTCACCGGCTTTTCGCAAAAGCTCTGGTGGAAGGCGCTGGTCGTGATTACCTCCGTCTGGCTCATCGTCCGGATCTTCATTGGACGCTCCTGGCCATATCACCCGCTGAGCGGCGCGAAACGGTTTCACCTGTTCATCAGCTTTTTGAGCATGGGGCTGCGCATACCCTTCACACGCTGGTGGGGTGTTCACTGGGGCGCGCCGCAGCGGGGCGATATCGTGCTCTATCATCCGCCCGCGGGCGGGCGTTTCGCGTCCGACGTCGTGCTCGCCGGGCGCATCGCTGCCCTGCCGGGTGAGAAGATCGCCATCGAGAAAGGGAAACTCCTGGTCAATGGGGGACCGCCCATCGACGCGCCGCCCGTGGCGGACCTGGAGTTGAACAAAACGCAGGTGGATGCCACCTTCGGCCGCACGCGCAACAAAGAATTCTCGCAGGTGCCGGCGGGGCACTACTTCATTCTCTCCGAGGAAGACGAGACGGGAATGTACGACAGCCGCAGCCTGGGCTGGGTGCCGCGCAAGCGGCTGCTCGGGAAGGCGCTCAGCATCTGGTGGCCACCACAAAAGTGGGAATTGAGGATCAGGAATTAGGCCCTTGAATGGCCGCTATCGACAAGAAATTGTGGATGCACGTGACGACCGCGAAGCGATCAAATTTGAATGGCCGTGGGTGAGCCGGTGCCGGTGCCCACGCCGAAGCCGACTTTGCTGCCCGAGGTGACGGTCAGGCTGAGCAGCTTCAGTTGCGGGTCTTCGGGGAAGGGGTTGCCGCGCTTGGCGTGGTAGACCTCGAGGTTCGACGCGCCGTAGCGGATCTCGACCTCGTACCAGGTGTCGGCCTCGGTGGTGACTTCGGCGCTGGCGATTTCGCCTTCCGCCGTGTGCGCCAGGAGCGCGTCGTCCTTCCACTCGCGCACGGAGAGCCCGTGCGGCGTGATCGCCAGCGCGAGGTAGCGCCACTCCGGCGCCGCGGACTGGTCCACGCGCAACAACGCCAGCGCGTAATACTCCGGATCGTAGGTCTCCGGATCCGCTGGGTCGTGCGTGGTCTTATACGAGAACGCGAAGCGCGCCGCG
>JACPGD010000497.1 GCA_016182645.1 Candidatus Hydrogenedentota bacterium
CTCGCGGCCGCGACCTCGGCAATTGCGATGTCCCTGATATCGACCACGCCAGGCGTCGCGTTATGCGTGGCATCCAAACCAAATATCGGACGAAACAGGACATCTTGCAGCTCCGTTGCCGGGACCTCCAAGCGCAACGTGTGCGTATGCCAAGCGTCATCGCGCGGCGTGTCGGCGCTCGCCAACACTCCACTCCAGCCCACCCACGCCCCGCTCGGCGCATCCACAAAATCGAAGGCGGCGCAGATCTCGCCATTCCCCTGTTTCCAGCGCGCCTCTATGCGTGCCTCGAGGCAATCGCCCGGCAGCAGCGCCAGGCCGCGGCTCGCCTCCAAGGACAGGCGTGTCCACGAACGGACACCGTCAAAGCCAAGCTCAATCATCCCCGCGGCACCGCCCGCGCGGACCATCTCGCGATAGGTGCGCAGCGCCTTCAGCCATGCCTCGCGATCCTGGCCGGGACGCGGCGGAGAAACAAACTCATCGGTCATCTCGACTCCTTCGGGGACGGCGTAGAGCCACCGCGCGTTCTCATCCGCTTTGTACATTTCGGGCGAGAAGGGGACCAGGGATGGCCATTGTTCGGCTGCTCCTGCCCAGCGTCCCGCGATGACAATGGCGAGCAGGACGAACAGTCTCACACGACACCGCCCGGTGTTTTTGCTTTGGCCTTTGCCCCGTCCACCCGGATGAAGTTTAATTCCCCCATCCTGTGAAGACCTGTGAGACGTGCCGCTGGACCCCTTCTGCATGACCCACGGAACTGAATGCTCCACAACCTGCAAGCTCATCGTGTAACTGCATTGTCCCCAGAAGTGACTCACAGTTCCTAAGCCGGCACAGCCGGAACCCAAAGGTCTTGCTTCCGTTGCGTCCAGCCTCTGTGCCGGACGCGACGAACGGTTTGACACATTCTTCATACAATCCAATTGCTGGGGGACAAAGCGTTAGGCCTTCGGCGGTGGGACATCTTTGGCGACGGCGACACGCAGTGCCTGGCAGAGTTCCTCCGGGGGACCGCCCTTCGTGATGTAGG
Source organism: Candidatus Hydrogenedentota bacterium (assembly GCA_016182645.1). Classification (GTDB taxonomy): domain Bacteria; phylum Hydrogenedentota; class Hydrogenedentia; order Hydrogenedentales; family JACPGD01; genus JACPGD01. The sequence goes on from JACPGD010000497.1 coordinate 1,037, forward strand.
AATGCGCGCCGGCATTGATCATGGCCGTAGCCAGTTGGGGATCGTCGTGCAGCGACAAGCCCACCACCGCGGTCTCCGGCAATTCACGGCGAATGTGGCGCGTGGCTTCGATGCCGTTCATCCGGGGCATGTTGACGTCCATCAGTACGACATCGGGGTTGAGGCGGAGCGCCCATTCCCAAGCCTCTTCGCCATTGCCGGCTTCTCCGACGACTTCCAGATCGCCTGAGCTATTGATAATGCGGCGGAGTCCCTGGCGAACCAGTTCGTGGTCATCCGCGAGGAGCACGCGAATGGCGGTCCTTTGGGGCAGGTCCTGGACTTGGGTGGCCTGCGCGTCTTCTTCCTCGATACGAGGATGGAGCGGCAGGGTGAAGGAGACCTCCGCGCCAGCGCCCGGGCGGGAACTGACGGCGAATTCACCCCCCGTCGCCTCAATCCGCTCCTTGACGTTGAAGAGGCCGAACTTCTTGCGCGTCTCCGACAAGAGTCTTTGCTCGTTGACATCAAATCCAACGCCCTGATCGAAGACCCTGACCACGAGTTTCTCGGGATGCCACCAGAGATGCACCTGCGCCTCGTGTACTTGGGAATGTTTGGCCGCATTGACCAGTAACTCACGAATACTCTGATAAACGAGCAATTCCTGGTCTTCCCGGGCACGGCAGGGCTTCCCTTCGCTCACCACCGAGACTTCCAGACCATGCTGGCACATCTGATCGGACAGCCACTTGATGGCGGGCAGAATGCCCGATTCGTAAAGGACGGCGGGACTCAACTCGGCGATCAGCGTGCGGGTATAGTTGATGCAGTCCCGTAAGATATCATCCACTTCCTGGAGCGGGCTTTCGTTTTCAGCATCGGCTGTTTTTGCGAGTTGCCCCAACTTCATCCGTGAGGCGACGAGGAGTTGGGCGAGGTAGTCGTGGAGCTCGATGGCGAGCCTGCGCCGTTCGCGCTGTTCGGTCAGCATCAGTTCCGTGACCAGCGCCCTCAAGCGCCCCTGATAACGAATCAGGTTCTCGGTGCGTTCCAGCACACGTTGCTCGAGTGTTTCATTCATTTGTTGCAGGGCGGCCTGGGCGCGCACCCGCTCGGTGATGTCGCGAGCGATGGTTGAAGCGCCGACAATTTTACCGTGGGTGTCCCTGAGGGGGGAGATGCTGAGCGAGACATGGATTCTCCGCCCGTCCTTGCAGGTCCGCTCCGTTTCAAAATCGTTGAGCACCTCTCCCCGTCTCACGCGGTCCGTAACGTCCCTGAGTTCTTCGCGCTTGTCCTGAGGAACAATGGCAAAGACAGGTTGGCCGATGATTTCTGCGGCGGTGTAGCCATAGATGTGCTGTGCGCCTAGATTCCAGGAAATGACGGTCTCGTCGATGCACTTCGTGTAGATGGCATCAGAGCTATGATCCACGACGTGCACGAAGAGGGCGCGATGTTCCTCGGCAAGGAAATGGGGCTCTTTGTTTTCAACGCCGCCGCCGAGGCCCACGCCGATGACGGGTGGTAGCTGGTCTCCGGGCGCGGCGCCGGTTGGAGAAGGCGTCATAGTCGTTATACTGGCCTAACTTCTTCTTGGTCTCAGTGTTCCCATGAGGGGGCTGCATCAGCACGCATCCCCTACCTTAGCCCTGCCAGCATCATTTTGCAACCCGTGTTTGGGGGAGGACACAGGCATTGCCGCGAGCAGCGCGATGAGTTGCACGGTTTCGGCCTTTCATGGTAGAGTCATAGCTCGTAGAAGTGTTTAGATCTTCATTCTTTGAGCGGGTGCATGATCTTATCTGCGGAGAGGTGACCGAGAGGCCGAAGGTGGCACCCTGCTAAGGTGTTGTACGCCAAAAGCGTACCGTGGGTTCGAATCCCACCCTCTCCGCCATTTCAATTAGTTCTGAGTTGCCCGGAGCCGGAGTCTTTTGGGGAACTCCATGATGACTGAGGCGGGTGTGGTGTGTGAAGAGCCCTTGAACGATTTTGATGCGGGGCGGCGGGCGGCGGCGTTGGAGGGGCTGATGGGGGAAGTGGCCTCGGGGCGGCGGGCAGTGCCGGCGGCGGGCGGTGCGTTTAATCTGCATTGTCACAGTTTTTTTTCGTTCAATGGGTACGGCCTCTCCCCTACCGCGCTGGCGTGGAAGGGACGCGAGGCCGGTTTGTACGCCATGGGCCTCGTCGATTTCGACGTGCTGGACGGCGTCGAGGAATTTCTGGCGGCCTGCGCGCAGCTTGGGTTGCGGGCCTGTGCGGGGATCGAGACGCGGGTATTTGTGCCGGAGTTTGCCGAGCGCGTGATTAATTCACCGGGCGAGCCCGGCATTGCGTACCACATGGGCGCGGGGTTTGTCTCGAGCCAGGCGCCGGACATGGTGCTCTTGGGCCGCTTCAAGGACATCGCCCAAGCGCGCACGCGCGGTCTGGTGGAACGCGTGAATGCGTATCTTGACCCTGTCCGGCTCGACTACGAACGGGACGTGCTGCCGTTAACGCCGAAAGGCAACGCCACCGAGCGGCACGTATGCATGGCCTATGATGCGCAGGCGCGCGCGCATTTTTCACGAGAGGAATTGCTGGCGGCGTTTTGGGCGGAGAAACTCGGCCGCCCATCAACTGCGATCCTGGCGCTTCTCAAGAACGCACCGGAATTCCAGGGGGTCATCCGCGGAAAGACCATGAAGCAGGGCGGGCCGGGGTATGTGCGGCCGGAAGGCGGGGACTTCCCGCGCGTGGAGGAGGTCAATCAATTTGTGCTGGAGGCAGGGGCCATTCCAACACTGGCGTGGCTCGACGGGACTTCCGCGGGCGAGCAATCTCTGGACGAGTTGCTTTCCGTCATGATGGCATCCGGGGTGGCCGCGGTGAACGTGATTCCGGATCGGAACTGGAACCTGCGCGACCCGGACGAGAAAAGACTGAAGGTAGCGAAGCTGAATGAATTCGTGGAAGCCGCGCGGGCGCGCAATCTACCCATTCTGGTTGGGACGGAAATGAACGCTTACGGCCAACGCTTCGTGGATGATTTCGAGGCGCCGGAACTGGCGCCACTCTATCCCATTTTTCTGGAAGCAGTGCACATTCTGCATGCCCATACCAAGCTGCAAGCGCGGGCAGGCATGGGTTATTGCAGCGCGTGGGCGGGGTCGCAGTTTGGCTCGACCGCGGAGAAGTATGCCTTCTTTGAAAAGGCCGGGCGGAAGATCGCACCGGGAGCGTCGCAGTCCCTTGCGGGGATTAACGATAGGATGAGCGCGGACGCGGTGCTTGCCGCGCTGGGCTAAAGCGGAATTGCGGGGCTATTTTCGCGGCCACAGAGCCGCGGCCACCAACGCTTCGACCGTCCCCTCCTGCATGTCGGGCAGCGCTGGGAAATAGTCGACGCTGGCCCTTGCTTCGATCGCGTCTATGCTCACCAGGTGGCTTGCTAGGTAGTGATCCGCCTTCGGCCCCTTGGGTGAAGCGTCCACATGCGGCAGCAGGATGGCCAGGGTCTCGATGAAACCGTTCGGCCACTGATGGACAATGATCTTGAAGAAGTGTGTGGGCACGGCCACGCGCCCTGTGATCATCCGTGCCGCCTGGCTGTCCGCGTCGCGTTTGCCATTGCCGTCACGGTCAAAGACCGCGCCGGTCACGACATATACATCGCCCCTCTTCTTTGCCCAAGCGCGGACATACCCCTCGAGTCTGTTCCAGATGCCGCGATTGAATTTGTCATGTTGCGGGGCGATGTTGGAGAGAATATAGGTATTGATCATCGCGGCCTCGCTCCGTTCCATGTCCGAGTTTGGAACCATGTGGCCACGATCAAAGATTTTTTCTTCGTAATCCGCGCAAAACGCCGCATTTACCCCATCGAGGCGCGGGTCGTTCCGGAAGCATTCCTTCCGGTCGCGTTGGACGACGAGATCCTGCGCCGTGAGGCGGTAGGCCACCCATAAGGGGACGCGCAGGTCATCGTCATAGCACGTCACATACTCGTCCTGCACCAGGAATTCTTCTCCCGATCCGGCCGAAAGCGCACTGGGCATACCCCAGGGCAGGTGTTCGGCGACGGCCGCGGTGCTGGCCGCTGGGGTCAGCGGCAGGAGCGCGTCGTAGGCGTGCTCCTTGTTGTCTGACACTTCACAGTCGCAGCTTTCCGCCCAGGCACTGGAATGCAGGATAAGGCAAGAACCGGCAAGCCATAGAGCAAATCTTGGGTGGAAGGACACGGCGAGTTTCCTTTCGGTTAGACGAAGGCCAGGCCGTTGCCGCGATAGGTGGGGATTTCGTCCACAATGCGGCCTTCGGAAATGAGAACCAAGGTGTTGAAGCGTTCACATAACTCGCCCGCTTTTGCGTGACGGAGAAAGACTGGACTCCCGAGTTCCAGCTTCTCCGGTCCCTCGTAGTGGACGGGGGTCTGCACCTCCCCCGCTCCCTCGAGCGGCAACAGTGCGGCGCCTTCAGGCAGCCAAATGCTCGGCAAACGGTCGCTGCCGGCCGGTCCGGAGGCGATATAGCCGCCGCCGTGGCAGGTGAATACGTTGGGCGCGGGCCGCCGCGTGATTTCGAGGGCAAAGCCAGCCGCGGGCTGGTGACGAAAGCGCGCGTAATGATCGAAAAGGCCGGGCGCGTAAAAACCGGAGCCCACTGTCACTTCGGTGACGACATTGTGTTCTTCGATCGTGCTCTCAATACTGCCGGTCCCCCCGCCATTGACGAATTGAAGCCGAGCACCGGCTTCACGCAGGGCCTTTACCACCGCGGCGCGGCGCGCGCGCACTTGAGGCAGCGAACGTTTCTTGAGGCGCCTGATGATCGCGCTTTTCAAGCGAGCGCGGGGCGCACTGTCCTGTACGCCGGCAATCTGCGCCTCATATCCCATGACACCGTCGAGGCGGACGTGTGGGCACTCCTGAATGCAGCGCCACAGGGCCAGTGCCTGTTCCCCGGTGCGCACCGGGGAACGTCGGACGCCAAAATAGAGGCCGGGGAAGCTCGTCGACATGTCGAGATCGATACAGACGGGCACGACCACCGATTCACGCGCGCCGTATTCTTCCAGGTTGCTGACGTGTGCCTCGCAATCCACCATCAGGCGAATGGTCCTGTTGGCGCGCAACGCGTCGAAAATGGTCCTGAATGAAAAAGCATCCTGTGGCGCGTGGGAGAGCCGTGCGGCAACTTCGCTGAGGACAGGATAGGCGACGAGGATGTTGTCGCAGCCCTGGGTGGCGAGGAAGACGGCCTCGCGCAAACTGTAGGCCATGATGCTCTGGAATCGCGGTGAGGCGCCAAGAATGCGCTTCAAGAGGCCAACACAACGGATGGATTTGGACGCGACACAAATCGGCGTCTCCTGCGCTCGCGCGAGGATCGCCTTGGTGTTTGCGTCGAACCGATCAAGGTCCACAAACGCCAGCGGCAGCGGGCGGCCCTGCAGTGCTTCCCGGTAGTAAGCATAAAGGTTGTCGCGGGACATGTGTTGTGCCTCACAATTCCGGGGACAGTCTACAACCTGCGGCCGTTGGCAGAAAAACTGCACCGCAATGGACAGCGCCGAGTGAGAACCGGGGAAGACGCGGAAGGACAATTATCTGGTGGCGCGCGGGTATGCTGACTCGGCCGGATCGAGGTATGCTGGACGGGCCATGTGTACCGTCACGCTATATAGAACGTCAGAACGGCTCTTGCTGACGATGAACCGCGACGAGGCCAAGAGCCGCGCGCCGGAACTGCCGCCTTCCGTTTCTTCACTTGCCGGCGAAGGCTGGCACTGACTGGGCTCGCGTGACATCGCGCGTGGCGGCACGTGGTTGGGCGCGAGCACTGAGGGCCTGGCTGCTTGTGTGATGAATTGCAATGTGCCGGTGGTGGAGGCCCTCCAGA
>JACPGD010000498.1 GCA_016182645.1 Candidatus Hydrogenedentota bacterium
CGCCTGGATCTCCGGCGGCGTCTAGTGGTGTGTATTTCATCACCATCGGAACACCTCGTTTTTGCCAGTCGACTACACGCTGGCCGAAAACGACGACGGCAGCAAGACCATCTGGATTGGGGAGACCGAACGCCGCCACCGCATGAAGTGGCTCATCGGCATGACGCTGCAACCCGGACAGTCCCGCCTGGATGTGACAGTGAAAATGTTCAACGGCACGCCCTATGTCAACACCATCCTCTATTTCGCGAATGTCGCCATTCACTCGACCGACAGTTACCAGGTCATTTTCCCGCCCAGCACGCAATATGCGACCTTCCACGGCAAGCATGAATTCACGCACTGGCCCATCTCGCACGAGGTCTTCAACCACACGGATTACACGAAGGGCGTGGACGTCAGTTGGTGGAAGAACCACGCGGGCGCGACCTCCTTCTTTGCGTGGAATTCGCAAGAAGACTTCTTTGCCGGGTATGACCACGACAAGCACGCCGGCGTCGTGCATGTCGCCGATCACCACGTCGTACCGGGCATGAAACTGTGGACCTGGGGCACGCAATCCACGGGCGATCGCATCAAACTGACAGACAGCGACGGCCCCTACGCTGAAATCATGGTCGGCGCGTATTCCGACAATCAGCCCGACTACAGTTGGTTCCAGCCGCACGAGGTCAAGGTCTTCACGCAAAGCTGGTATCCCTTGCGCGAAACCGATGGCGTCTGCAACGCCACACGCGACGCCGTCGTGAATTTGACCGTTTCAGATCGCCAGGCCCGCGTCGCATTCAATACTCCAGCCAAGCACGCCAGCGCGCGGGCCGTGCTGACGGCCAAGGGCGCCACACTGCTGGACAAGACCATTGCCATTGATCCCGCCACGCCCTTCTCCAAAGTTGTCCCCCTGCCGGAAGGCGCCTCAGACCTCGATGTGCGCGCGGCGCTCTACGCGGAAGACGGCCACGAACTGGTCGCCTATCAACGCAAGACCTACGAACCCGAGCCCATGCCCGAGCCGGTCAACCCGCCGCCGCCACCCGCGGAAATCAAGACGGTCGAGGAACTTTACCTGGCGGGCCAACGCCTCCAGCAGTTCTATAACCCGACGATGGAACCTTACCCTTACTTCGAAGAAGCGCTAAAGCGCGATCCGGACGACGTGCGCACGAACACGGCCCTGGGCATCGACTACTGCCGCCGCGCCCTGTACCCCAAGGCGGAAGAACATCTCCGCCGCGCCGTGGCGCGTCTCACGAAAGACCACACGCGCCCCAAGGACGGCGAGTCGTTGTATTACCTGGGCGTCGCCCTGGCGGGCCAGGAGCGGTATGACGAGGCTTACGACGCCTACAATCGCGCCGCCTGGAGTGCTGCCTGGCATTCCGCGTCCTATTTCGCCCTCGCAGAACTCGATTGCCGCAAGGCGGACTTCGCACGCGCGCTCGATCACCTGGATCGCTCCATCACGACCAACACGCGCGATGCCAAATCTCTGGACCTGCGCGCGGCCGTCCTGCGCCATCTGGGCCGCCTGCCCGAAGCCAAAGCTCAGGCCGAAGCAACACTCGCGCTCGATCCGCTCGATTTTTGGGCGGGCAACGAGTTGTCTCTCGCCACTGCGGCATCGGGCGAAGCACGCGCCGCCAAACGCGCCGGGGACACGCTGGCCGCGCTCATGCGTAACGAAGTCCGCTCCTATCTCGAACTGGCCTCCTGCTATGCCGAGGGCGGGCTGTACGCGGACGCGATAGACGTCTTGCTGCGCCGCGCTCAGGCGGAGCCAGCCGAAACCTACCCGATGCTCTACTACGATCTCGGCTACTACACCGCGCGCAGCGGCGATCTCGCCCGCGCCGCCGAGTACTACGCACAGGCCAACACCATGCCGCCCACGTATTGCTTTCCCTACTTCCTGGACTCTATCCCGGTCTTGCGCGATGCCATCGCGGCACGCCCCACCGACGCGCGCGCCTGGTACTACCTCGGCAATCTTCTCTACGACTTGCAGCCGGACGAAGCTGTCAAAGCCTGGGAAACATCGCGTGAACTCGACAACACGCTCTCGACGTTGAACCGCAATCTCGGCTACGCCTACTCCCAGCGCGAAGACGACTATACGAAGGCCATCGCGGCCTACGAACAGGCCGTCGCCTGCGACAGCAGCGATCCCCGCGTCTTCTACGAACTGGAGCAACTCTACGCCACCGCCGGCACCGCGCCGGACGTCCGCCTGGCCCTCCTCTGCAAGAACCAGCAAACCACCGAGAAACGCAGCGACCTCCTGGCCAGCCAGATCCGGCTCTATGTCCACACCGGCCAATACGACACCGCCCTCGACATGCTGGCCAAACGCCGCTTCGACACGTGGGAGGGCGGCACCGAAATCCACGACACCTTCGTCGAAGCGCACACGCTGCGCGGCCTGAACGCCATGCAATCCGGCCAGGCCCAGGACGCCCTCAAGGATTTCGAAGCGGCGCTCGACTACCCGGAGAACCTTGGCATCGACCGCCCCCTCCAGGACCCGCCCGCCGCGCGCACGCACGTCCTCATCGCCTCAGCCTACGAGGCCCTGGGCGACGCCCAAAACGCGAACGCGCACTTCGAGGAGGCCGCCAAGATCGAAGTGGGCGGCGCCGAGTACCGTTATCACAAAGGCCAGGCCCTGGCGAAACTCAACAAGACCGAAGAAGCCAAGGCCCTGTTCGATGCGCTCCTCGCCGACGGCGCCGCCCAACTCGAGAGTGGCGGCCCCGTGGATTTCTTCATGAAGTTCGGCACGAAACAGGCCCGTGGCCTGCAAATGGCCCAGGCGCACTACCTCATCGGCTTGGGCGCCGCGGGCAATGGAGACCTCGCCAAGGCCAGGGAAAGTTTCGAGGCCGCGCTCCAGGAAAACCCGAACCACCTCTGGGCGCGCCAGCAACTGGCCTTAACTGAACACAAATGAACCGTGGCCATCATGGTGGAATCGTCTTCGGGAGGAACAATCATGTTTTGCAGCAATTCCGTCAAAGCTTCGTGGGCGCACTTTATTGCCGGCTGCCTGTTCATGGCGGCGGTGGCGCCCGCGCAGACTGTGAAGTACAAGGTCTCGCCGTATGCGCCCGCGCCTGCTTTGACCTACCACGGGCTGATCGCGGGTAAGAGCACCCTCCAGGAAGTCACAGCGGCCCTGGGGGAACCCAGCTACGCCGGATTCTGGTACAACTACAAGATCTACTATCCCGCCGCGGGCCGGCCCGAGGGCATGGTCGATGTCGTGCATTTCCAGGGGGACAAACCGGAGAGCATCATCGGCGATATCGAGGCGGCCAGCATCCCGGAAGGCTACGCGACAGAAGCCGAGATTCGCGAGAAACTGGGCGCGCCGGAATATGAATTGCGCATGGTCACCTGGAAGCTGCTGGACTACAGCGAAAAGGGCCTGCGTTTCTCGCTGGATGCCGCCGCGAAGACGAGCGGCGTTGCCTATTTCGCGCACGGCAACCGGCGCGTGCCGCCGGGCGAACGGGCGCTGGTGGACCTGACGCACCTGAAAACGGGGCCGCAGCAGGCGCCCACTCAAAGTGTTGATCTACTGGGACTACGCGCCGGGGCCGCGGAGCGCGTGCTGTCGCCCACTGGGCCGGACTGGCTGCCCTACCCCTACAAAGTGGTCACCAACTTGAAGGCGCGCATCGCCGTGTTCGCGACGGACACCTTGAAGGTCGCGCTGATCGGCGCCGACCTGTTCGGGATGAACTGGGACGATATCAAGGTCATCCGGGATGCGGCGAAGGAAGCTGGCGTGGACCACACGATCTTCGCGATGGCGCACAACCACGCGGCGGGCGATACCATCGGGGTCTATGGACACTACCCGGCCGAGTACATCAAGCACATTCAGACGCAGACCATCGACGGGATTAAAGAGGCTTTGAATAAATTGCAGCCCGTGAAGGAACTGCGCGTGGCCAGCCGCGAGATGCCCATGGACGGTGCGCGCGTCATGGGCCTGATTCGCAATGCGCGCAACCCCGGCGTGCTCGATCCCACGATCTCGCTGGTCCAAGCCATCGGCGCGGACGGCCAGCCGGTCGCGTCCGTCATCAACTTTGCCTGCCACACGGAATCGCTCGAAAAGGACGGCGAACTGGGCGCGGACTTTCCAGGCTACCTGTGCGACCAGGTGGCGGCGGACGGCGGCGGGCAGCCGGTCTTTCTCAACGGCGCGCTCGGCGGCATGGTCAGCGGCGACAACAAGGCGCGGACTCAGGAGTCCTCGAAAGAGATGGGGCTGCAACTGGCCGCCATTGTGAAAGAACTCGCCGCCACGGCGCAGCCGGTCGAAAGCTTCAGCCTTGAGGCCGAGACGCGCAACGTGGAGATACCCCTTACGAACCCGCGTTTCAAGGCGATGACCGAGAACCCAAAACGGCCGGTTCACAAGGGACGCATGGTGACCGACATGACCTACGTGGAACTGGGTACCGCCCAAATCGTGTCGCTGCCCGGCGAACTGTTGCCTGAAGTCAGCTTCGAGATCCTCGGACGCATGCAAGGCTTTCCGCGCATGCTCGTAGGACTGGCCAATGATGAGATTGGCTACATCATCCCGCCCTACGACTTCCGCGACGACTATTACGAGGAGACCATGTCGCCTGGCCCCGCCACCGCCCCCCAAATTCGCGACATGGCCTGGCGAATGATCAACGAACACCAGAACTGAAGGATGAAAGCTGAAGGATGAAGGATGAACCAGATTTCGCTCCTGAGCCGGGGTGGCGGGTGTTGGACATGCCGCGGAATTTTGGTGCTGGGCGCTCGTTTGTATCGGGCGAGCCGGAAGGGGACCGGCTGCGGATCCATTATTATTTGCGCGAGGAAGACAACGTCCTGTTCGCCAAGGCGTGGTTTGGTCTGGGGGCGGAGGGTCCGCCGGGGCACGCGCATGGCGGCAGTATGGCGGCCGTGCTGGACGAAGTGATGGGGTTCGCCTGCTGGGTGGCGGGGCATCCCGTGGTGGCGGCGACGATCACCATCAACTTTAAGAAGCAGTTGCCGCTGCACCAGGTGTACTGGGTGGAATCGCACCTCGAACGCGTGGACGGGCGCAAGGTCCACACCACCAGCAGGCTGTTCGATCCGGCCACACAGAAAGTCTTTGCCGATGGCGCGGGGTTGTTCATCGCCCAGCCGATGGAGCGCTTCGGCAATCTCCAGCACGCGCCGCGCCAGCGGAAGGCGTGACGTCCCGGCGGGACGGCAGTCTGATTACTCTGAAACGTCTGATTGGTCTTACCACGCCGGCCGGTCCGTCAAGTCCGAAAGAAGCGTGGACCGTCAGAACCCGTCGAACGGCTTGCCGTAGCGGCCCAGTGTCCGGGCGCTGTCCACGCTCATCGGGAACCGCGCGTCCGGGTACTTCAGGAAAGTCACGTGTCCGTCCAGATACAGGACATTGCCGCCGCCGGGCGCGTGCGAGAAATCGATGACCTTGGTGGTGGCGTGGTCCCACATCAGCGGCACGTTACTGGCCGCCGCCGCGCTGGCGACGCTGTTGTTGATGTCGGTGATGAGAAAGCGCTCGATACCCTCGCGGAGCCGGAAGAGAACGTCTCCGGCCGCAGCCTGTGTCCCGGCAAAGGGCGAAGGCACTTCAAAATCGCGGTCGCTCGCCGCGCCTTGCGTTGCCATATTCTCCAGCGCGAGCGCGCCCCAGGGTGTGTCGAGAAACTCCGGTTCCTCGTGCCGCCCGTTGATACCCGTGCCCAAGGTTCCCG
>JACPGD010000478.1 GCA_016182645.1 Candidatus Hydrogenedentota bacterium
GCCGTTGTCTCCTGGTGGTGATGCGGATGGCGATGGCATGACAAACCAGGAAGAGTACGATGCGATTATCGGTGGCGGCGGCTCGGAAGCTGACTATGTCGCTTCCGCAAACAATCCGCTGCTGCTGGGCCAGCCCGCCTCCGTGCTTCCGATCGGCATTGCCGGTCTGGGCGCGTTGGTGAGCGCTCTGGCGGTGAGTGGCGCCTTCGCGCTGCGCCGCAAGAAGTAGTCCCGTTCATGACGGAACGGGGCAACCCGTCCCGTTCCTCAAAGTAATGAAGCGGGCCGCCAGGCAGGTTGCTTGGCGGCCCGCTCAGTTGTTGTATGGGTATTTGCTCGAAGCTTGAGAGTACTCCCTCTCTGCCCTCGTGCTCACCCCGCTAGCTTTTCGACGATAGCTTCCAGATCCGCCTCCGTGACCGCTGAGTACCACACGTTATCTGGAAACACCATGATGTTCGGTCCAAACTCACAGCGATCCATGCAGCCCGACTTACTCACCCGAATTCGGGTGCGCAGGCCGCGCGCCTTAACTAGTTCCTTCAGCTTTGCGTGGAGATCAATGCTCCCCTGCCCCGCGCAGCAGACCCTCTCCCCCGGCGCCCGTTGGTTCGTGCAGACAAAAACAATCTTCTCATAAGGGAGTGATTTCTGTTCCATGGGTCCTCGTTCCCTGAGCCTAGGATGTGGCGTCTATGGCCCTGGAGTCAACACAGCCCTCCGGGACGGAAATCTCTTCTGGCGATTCCGCCGGTCTTGTAATAAAATAGCGTCGCAGTTCCCGGGCTGGCGCCGGGAGGTGCTCATTGCCAGAGACAGGTACCTCAACGGATGGAAGGGGAAGTAATCATGCAACGACGAGGCTTTACCCTGATTGAATTGCTCGTGGTCATTGCCATCATCGGCATTCTCGCCGCGATCCTCTTGCCCGCGCTGGCACGTGCCCGGGAAGCTGCCCGCCGGGCCAGTTGTCAGAATAACGTGAAACAAATTGGGGTCGTCTTCAAGATGTACGTAAACGAGTCGCGCGGAGAAATGTTTCCGCCGATGCAAGGGCTGGCCTTCTACAATTCTGATGGCGCCGGCATCGACGGCGACTGCGTCAGTCAGGATGAGCCGGAATTGTGGCCGAATACGATGTCGATCTTCCCCGAGTACCTGACCGATTGGGGCGTCGCCGTCTGTCCTTCCTCGAATGATACGGGCGATCCCGAGGATGTCGTCGCCATTATTCGAGACAAGCCCGGCGTGGTGTGTGACAGTCCCTACAAAGGCCAGGCCGACAACCCGGGAGACCACTACACCTACTTCGGCTGGCTAGTGGATCGAGCGGACCTGAATCATCCGACGATCAACCTCAATGCACTGTTTGGCGTGAACGTGGACATGCCGCTGCAACTTTTCAGTGTGTTGCTGGCGATTTCTCCGCTCAGTTACGGCGGCAGCGGCGGCCTCGAGAGCGGGCCGCTCTCCGCCGCCCAAGGGGCCACCGCCCGGCGCTCGCTGGACCAGAACATCAGCGTGTCCGCCGGCAATGGCAACAGCGGCGGCGAAAGCGTCAACCGGCTGCGCGAAGGCATCGAGCGCTTTCTGATCACCGACATCAACAACGCTGCCGCCAGTTCAGAAGCACAATCGCAGGTGCCCATCTACTGGGATTCGATCTCTTCCGATGCATCGGCCGGCGCCGCCTTTAATCACATCCCCGGTGGCTGCAACGTGCTCTATATGGACGGCCACGTGGAATTCATCAAGTACGCCGGGAATGAAACATTTCCCGTGAACGCACTTTGGGCCACGACTTATGGGGTGCTGTCCAGCACGTTCAACTGAGGCAAGCCGGTAGGCTGATGGGAGGGCGAAGCTTCCTAAACTCTTGAGGATATTTGGCTTAAGCATAGGAGGACAGACCGGCTAAGGCGCTTGGAATGGGGGTGTCCCTGTCCCTAATACAACCCTCTAGCCAATCTCACGATCTTGTAATACAATGTAGGCTATAGTTCCGGGGGATTCCCTGGCGATGTGAGCCAGAAATCCTTTTGCACTCAAACAATATCAGGAGAGAACTGCCATGAGTCAACGAAAAGGTTTTACCCTCATTGAACTGCTCGTCGTTATCGCCATCATTGGCATCCTGGCGGCCATCCTGTTGCCCGCGCTGGCGCGGGCGCGGGAAGCCGCCCGGCGGGCAAGCTGCGCGAACAACCTGAAACAGATGGGCGTCATCATGAAGATGTACACCAACGAGTCGCGCGGGGAGATGTTTCCGCCGATGCAAGGCCCTGCCCTCTACTACACCGATGGCTCCGGCGGTTTGGCGGCGGGCTGCGATGGACAGGATGAACCCGAAATCGGGCCGAAGACCGATGCGCTCTTTCCCGAGTATCTGACGGATTGGGGCGTGCTGGTCTGCCCGTCCTCGAATGATGCTGGCGATCCCGAAGACGTGCTCGCGGTCATCCGTGACGTAACGCCCGGCTCCTGCAATAGCCCCTACAAGGGCCAGGCAGACAATCCCTCCGACCACTACTCCTACTTTGGCTGGATGATTGACAGGGGCGACGCCAGTGATCCGCAAATGAGCTTGGCGGGGCTGGGCGCCGCCGGTAACGGCCCCACGCAAGTCGTCCTCGTCGGACTCCAGTTGTACGGCGCCGGGGGCCTCTCGAGCAGCGACCTCGGCGCGGGCCCTGGCCACGCGGTGCGCGTCATGCTCGATGGCAACATCAACATCGCCGCACCCAATGGCAATTCCGGCGGTGAAACCGTCTACCGCTTGCGGGAAGGCATCGAGCGCTTCCTCATCACAGACATCAATAATCCTGCGGCATCGGCCGAAGCGCAATCCACCGTCGCCATCTATTGGGACAGCGTCAGCTCCGATCCTTCGGCCGGCGCGGCGTTCAACCACATCCCGGGCGGTGGGAACGTGCTGTACATGGACGGGCACGTCGAGTTCCTGAAGTACCAGGAATTTGGCGAGTTCCCCATCAACGGACCATGGGCCGTGACGTATGGTCTGCTGAGCAACGTCTTCTAGAGTTCAGCATGAGCAAAGCCAAGGGTGGCGCAGCACGCAGCGTGCTGCGCCACTTTTTTGATCCTCCTTTAACTTCTTCCAAATCCCGTGCTACGATCCAAATCTACCCCGAGCAGAAGGAAGGAGCCCATGGATCTTAACCCGACTATTTTCCGTGAATACGACATCCGCGGCATCGCCGGGCGTGATTTGAGCGAGCACGTCTATGAGCGCATCGGTATGGCCTACGTCGCGTACATGCGCGGCAAGCTGCCGAACAGGACCGTGGTCGTCGGGCGAGACGGCCGCCTGACGGGGAAGGCGTACAGCCAGGCGCTTATCGATGGCATCACCGCTTGCGGGATAAACATTATCGACATTGGTCAGGTTCCCACGCCCGTCCTCTATTACGCGCTCAATACGCTCAAAGTGGATGGCGGGCTGATGCTCACCGCCAGCCACAATCCCAAGGAATACAATGGGCTCAAAGTGGGCGTTGGCAAGACCACCATCTACGGTGAAGAGATCCAGAAGTTGCGCCGCGTCGCCGAGAAAGGCGCGTTCCCGCTCAATGATCGGCCCACCACCATCACGCGCATGAACGTGACGCCGAAGTACATAAAACGCATCGTCCGTGACATCAAGCTCAAGCGGCCGCTCCGGGTGGTCGTGGACGCGGCCAACGGCGTCGGCGGTGTGGTCGCTGTACCGCTCTTCGAGGAACTCGGTTGCGAAGTGGTCCCGCTCTATTGCGAGGTGGACGGCAACTTTCCCAACCACCACGCAGATCCCACCAAAGCCGAAAACCTGAAGGATCTTATCCGGCTGGTAAAAGCGAAGAAGGCAGACGTCGGGATCGGCTTTGATGGAGATGTGGACCGGCTCGGCGGTTGTGACGAAAATGGCGTCATGCTCTGGGGTGACCGCTTGCTGGCGCTCTTCGCGGAATACATCCTCAAAGACGTTCCCGGCGCGACGATTATCGGGGAGGTGAAGTGTTCGCGCAGCCTGTACGAGCGCGTCCAGAAACTTGGCGGCAATCCCGTCATGTGGCGCACCGGCCACTCGCACATCAAGGCGGCCATGAAGCAGCTCCACGCGCAAATCGCCGGCGAGATGAGCGGACACATCTTCTTCAAGCATCGTTGGTACGGCTTCGACGATGCCATCTATTCCGCTGCGCGGCTGCTCGAAATTGTTGCCTCCAGCCGGAAATCGCTCGGCGAGCTGATGGCCAGGATCCCGGAACGGTACAACACTCCCGAAATCGAATTCGATTGCCCCGATACGCGGAAGTTTGGTGTCATCAAGGAGGCCACCCGCTACTTCAAGGATGAACTTGGACTTGATGTGGTCACCATTGACGGCGCCCGTATTGAATTCAAGGACGGCTGGGGACTGCTCCGCGCATCGAACACTTCCCCCAAACTTGTCATGCGCGTCGAGGCCGATACTCCCCAGCGCGTCAAAGAAATCCGGAAGCTCATCGAGCACAAAGTCAAGGACTTGAACCGCTAGACCGATTTCCGGATTCCAGCGCCTCGTCCCTTCCTTCTCGTTGGGCCAGTCCGAAATTCAGCCCACCACAAGCATCTTGACTTCTGACAGAATACCTGATAATTTATTCAGTATTCTGAAACGAGAAACGCCACAAGGAGGGATCATGAACAAGAAACTGCTCGAGTATGAACTCCGTTCCACGGAAGCCTTCTGTCTGCAAGTCGCCTCTGTCTTCACGGATGACGAAGCAACTTATCGTCCGCAGGAAGGCCTCATGACCGTGGCCCAACAACTGGCCCACGTGGCGCAGACCGTGGACTGGTTCCTGGAGGGCGCCTCCAGTCCCCAGGGCTTCAACCTAGATTTTGAGAGCTTGGCCAAAGAGATCCAAAAAGTGGGTGCTTTGCCAGACGTCAAGGCTTGGGTGAAACGTTCGTTCGAGTCCGCCCGCGGTTTCCTCAATGAACTTCAGGAGGCATCACTTTCCGATCCGTTGCCGCCCGGACCCATCCTGGGCGGCATGCCGAAAGCCGCCATCTTCCTGGGCATCATTGACCACACCGCGCATCACCGGGGTGTGCTGGCGATGTACGCCCGTACAAGCGGCAAAGTCCCTCCCATGCCCTACGAAGCCGCCCCCGCCTGGGAAAAGTGATTAGCAGCTCTTCGCAGTGGGCCGGAGATGTATCCGCTCACGGGCGCCACGGCCAGGCCTGCTGGCCGTGGCTCCGCGCTAAAATTCCATCAGCTTTTTGAACTCGAGATAGCGCTGCTGAATCTGGTCCGCGGTCAAATCGATCAACTTGTCCGGACCAAACGCCTCGCAAGTGTAGCTGGCCATCACGCTGCCATAGACCACGCCGCGTTTCAGCGTCATGAAATCCGTCTTTTCCTGGGTCGCAAGGTAGCCCATGAACCCGCCGGCGAAGGTGTCCCCTGCGCCAGTCGGATCGACCACCTTTTTCAAGGGCAACGCGGGAATGGCGAAGATTTCATCGTCTGCTTCGCAGAACAGCATGCCGCCATGCTCACCTTTTTTGATCGCAATGATATGCGGGCCCATCCCGCGGATCTTGTGCGCGGCATCGCGCAGGTTGACTTCGCCCGTCAGCAACCGCGCTTCCTGATCGTTCAGCACCACGGCGTCCACGCGCTTCAGCACGTCACGGAGATCGTTCGGCGTGATATTGATCCACAAGTTCATCGTATCCAGCGCCACAAAGCGATGCGAGGTTTGTTCCAGCACCTCCATTTGCAGCGAAGGGTGAATATTTCCCAAGAATAGAAATGGCGCCTTCCGTGCGGCCTCGGGCACCTTTGGGTGAAAGTGTTCGAACACGTTGAGTTGCGTGTCCAGCGTGTCGCGTTCATTCACGTCCTCGTGATAGCGTCCCGTCCAGCGAAACGTCCGCCCCGGCGCGCGCTCCAGCCCCGCGAGGTTGATGTTCTTCGCGCCCAGCATCCGCACGTGCTGATCCGGGAAATCCTCCCCGATCACACCTACCAGGTGCACCGGCGCGAAATGTTGCGCCGCCAGCGAGAAATATACCGCCGCTCCACCCAAGCCCTCCGTGTTCTTCCCCGCCGGTGTTTCCACCGTATCCAACGCCACCGACCCTACCACTGTAATGCTCATGACACACCCTTGATGATGGTTGCGATTCAGAAGCCACGGCGAGAACGCCGCGGCTACGGCCCCAGCGCGAATGAAGGCGTATTGTGACAAGGATGTAGAGCTTATTTCTACTGAAAGGCTTGCTGGTCACCCGCGCGAGCGATTCGGTGCATACAAGTCGGAACTTCATGCAGCATGCGGTAACATGGACAGAAAGGAGAGTTTCACAATGAGTGTGACTTCGGAGCCCGTGGAGACCTTTCTTGCGCCGGAATTACTCGAAGAACTGCGATCTCGGGCCACGCAGGCGCAGCAGAGCCTTTCAGAGTACATTACTGAAGCGCTACGTCTTTCTTTGCAGGAGGAGCGAGAAGATTTAGAAGATCTTGCCATTTATGACATCAGAAAGAACCAACCGACCATTACCCTCGATGAATTAATAGAAAACTTGTAACACTTTAGCCGACTGGCGTGGAAGTTGTCGTGACACTGGCGCACACGCATTCCGCTATTCCCTGGACAGGGAAAGTATTTCTGCTTGCCGGACGATGCCAAGTTTCGTATCGAGTGCGGCGCCGAGTGGATCAGGATCAGTCATGCCGAGGCGCTGGCGGACTTCGCGGCGCAGCCACCAGAAGCCGGAGTTCCAAGAGTATAGGTGGTGGCCGTGCGGGTGGCCGTCCACGGTACTGATGCTCTCATGGAAAGCGGGCATGACTGCCAGTTCCTTTTCGAGGCGCCAGAGC
>JACPGD010000471.1 GCA_016182645.1 Candidatus Hydrogenedentota bacterium
CGCTTACATCGCCCGCTACGAGATTCCCAACTTCACAAGCTACATCACCCGGAGCGAGCGCGGCGGCACCCCCGCTGTCACCCACATGGAGTTGGGCAACGGCTGGGTGACCGTCCGCCCCTACGGCGGAGCGAAGGACGGACAGACGGAGTCGTACCAGGTGCCGAATGGGGCGGTCTTTGATCCCAACTCGCGTCCCGACCCGTATGCCGCGGCCTTCATTCTGGTGCAGTTGGGCATCAGAAATGGAACGGGACCGGAGACCACGACTGTTTACGACTGGGACAACACGGGCAAGGGGATGGCCAGCTATGACATTCAAATGGAGAATGTGGGCAAGGAAACCATCACTGTCCCCGCAGGAACCTTCGAGGCCCAGCACTACGTTCAGAAGCAATTGACCTTTGGCGATACGTGGTACAAGAAACGGCCCGGACATATCACCGATTTCTGGGTGGACGACGGCATCATTCTCCGCGTGCTGCGGCACCGTGAGCCGTATGAAGTTGTGCTGGCATCGGTCGAGGTGGGCCAGCATTGGCTCAATCCCACTGCTGCCCCGCCGACCGCGCCAGATGCCTCAGCCGCGCCTCCGGCGCAGTCAACCCAACCCGCCGTGCCCGTGACGGACGAAGCCACGAGCGCCGAAATTGAGGCGCATTATGCCAAGGCTGACGCGGAGGTGCAGGAGTATATTCGTTGGACGGCGCGCACCTTTGGGCGGAGCGGACTGTGGTATCCCGCGGGCGCCTTTGAGCAACTCAGCGCGGAGGAGCGCGAACAGAAAGTCCAACACATGGTCGAGTCGCTGAACGGTGAGTATGGCCGGCACCTGTGCGGTGCCCTGGCGGAAGCGGGAGCTATCAAGGATGCCCGCCTCGTGCCGGGACTGATGAAGCAGGCGTCATACCACCGCGAAGACAGTGATTACGACTGCCGGCCCAAGTGGATGGCAGTATCCGCGCTCGGCAGACAAGACGACATCTCCGCCGTGCCAACGCTCGTCCCGTTGGTCGATCATGGCAACACCAACACGCGCATGTGGGCGCGCGCGTCGCTCGCCCGGCTGACGGACCAGTGGTTCAGCGACGATAAGCAGGCGTGGGGCAAGTGGTGGAACGACTCCGGCCACGGTCCTCAGATTAACCTGGACGAATTGAAGCCTTGGGCGCCGCCAGGACAAGCAGCAGCAAGCAGCGCCGCGCCGGAAGCAGGCGCCGCGGCTGTTCCGGCGGCGGCTGCGACACCGCAGACGACCGTCACGGGCCGCGTGACGGACACGCAAGAGAAACCGATTGCGAATGCGCGGGTGGTGATTCGGGGAGGAGATCATGCACCCATGTTGTATGAGAAGGCCGAAACGGGAGAGGATGGCCGGTACTCAGTGACGGCGAAACCGGGCGATTGGCGTTTATCCGTTTATGCAGACGGATTTGCAACTCTATCCCGGTCCCACACGGTTTCTGAGGGAGTGAATCCGGGTTGGGACTTTGTCCTGCCTGTAAGTGCGCATGTCTCGGGTCGTATGACGGACAGTGAGGGGAAGCCCGCTGCAATCCGCGTCCTCGAATTATGGCCCATTGAAACTGGGCCGCCGCCGGTGCCAGGACTCAGCTTTGAGCCCACTGGGGGGGAAAAACCGCCAGTAACACAGTCCGATGGGCGCTTTGAGTTGCCTGACGTAGCACCGGGGAAATACTCCATCGTGGTGTATGGCGAGTCGCCCTTTGGGGGTGATCGCTCGGTGCAGCAGGTCCCCATCCGGGGACGCCTGCTGGACGTGCAGTCCGGCCAACGCATCGAGGATTTGGAAATCGTGGTGAATCCGCCCGAGCAATTTGCACTGAGCGGCCATGTGCGTACCGCGCAAGGCGGACCCATTCGTGGGATTGTGGTCGATACATTTATCCCCCACGGTCGGCATTGGTGGACCAAGACTGATGAAAACGGCGCGTACCGGCTCGAAGGTCTGGACGGCATGGGCCAATCGACCTTCGACATGTTCTTCAACGATGTGCCGAGCGGCGGGAGTTACAAGGTGGTCCGGCGCGCCGTCCCCCTGAACTCAGCGAATGTTGATCTAATCGTGCCTGAAAATGGGGGTATTTCTGGCACGGTGCGCAATGCCAAGACAGGCGAAGCCGTTTCGGGATATGAAGTGAAAGTTCCGCTGGTGCACTTGACTGACTGCGGTGTGGACTGGGAGGAGCCCCAGGTGCAGATAGAGCGCCAGAAGGACAACACGTTCAGCATCGCCAATGTGCCCGCGGGGGAGGCGGTCATCGAAGTGCGCGCAGGCGGCCTGGGCGTACAGCACTTCACAGCCGCGGTGAAGGCGGGGGAAACACTACCGCTCGCGTGCGATATGCTCGGGCCGGCTGTGCTCGAGGGGATGACGACCGTGGACGGACAGCCAAAGAGCGCAGGCGTCATCGTGGACGGGGAGTGGCTGAACTCCGACGATGCGGGCAAGTTCCACTTCGAGCAATTCCCGAATGGGGAACACATTATTGGGTTCTTCGTCGATAACGGTCGGCACCGGACGGCGGAAGTCACGCTGAAATCCGGCGAAGCGACGCGCGTTGACGTGGAGTTGGGCGGCTCGAGCATCATCAGAGGCACAGTCCAATTCTCCGAGGACGAGCCCTTCTGCATGTGCACCGTTCGACTAGCGGCGAAGCCGTCACCCGATGGGTGGTATGAAAGCGGCCATCCGGAGCCGAAGGAATACGTTCTAGCGTACAGCAAGATGCGCAAATCGGGAGAAACGTATGAACTGCGTGGCATCCCCGCCGGCACCTGGTACCTCATGGCTGGTGTCCACAGAGCAGAAATGTGGCGCTCCATTCTTGCGCATTCGCAGACGATCGAGGTGAAAGAAAACGAAACGCTGACGATTGATCTGGACCTAACCCAAGCCAACTGATCCCGAAGTCCGCATCTGTTGTGGCCGATCCTTTGCTGTGGCCGGTCTCC
This sequence comes from Candidatus Hydrogenedentota bacterium, assembly GCA_016182645.1. Taxonomy (GTDB): domain Bacteria; phylum Hydrogenedentota; class Hydrogenedentia; order Hydrogenedentales; family JACPGD01; genus JACPGD01. Next base: position 2,977 of record JACPGD010000471.1, read on the forward strand.
TGACCGCGCCACGCGCCCGACCGAAAGGTCTCCTCCTCAATTTGCACTCCCGCTCAGGTCGTCGTGCTATTCTGGAGACCTACGGTCGGCGGCGTGGCGCGGTCGGGAGACCGGCCACAGCGGTAGCGGTCGGGAGACCGGCCACAGCGGTAGCGGTCGGGAGACCGGCCACACCAATCCGCGAATCTGGAAAACGATGCCATGCGCCCCCTGGAATTCGTGCAAGTATGTTGCCCCTATTGCGGCGGAGCATGGGAATTGTCGATAGACTGCAGCGCCGGCCGGCAAGAGTACATCCAGGACTGCGAAGGCTGCTGCCGGCCGATGATCGTTTCCGTCAACATGGACGAAGAGGGGAAGATCCAGGTAGACGTCCGCTCGGAAGATGAATGAGCAACTTCACCCTGCGGCCCCCTCCGCGCCGTGATGATCACGGCGAAAACGTCAGGCGGGGATTGCCAATCCCACACTTTCCAGGACAACTTGGCGGAGCGTGTCCAGGCCACCGACCCGCTGGACCGCATCCAGTATCTCAATGCCCGGCAATCGGCCCTCCGCGTCGTAGTCAGCGGCAAGACCATCGCCCAAGTCTCGTGTCGTGACGGTGGCGTCGCTGAACGTAATGCTGAGAGCGTCCACCGCGGCGTCATAGGCGATTTTCATAACGGGCCCCGTAAGAAGTAGTAGGTGTAGACGGTAATGACCACAATCTCAGTGGCCGTTTCCACAAAGATTGGCCGCACCTTCTTTGTAGTATACCATTTGCTGTTCCAGGTTTTACTAGTAGACATCCTTACGATCCGCCACGCTCACCACCATCACTCGAAGAATGTTGTCGTGGATTTCATACAGAATTCGAAAGCCTCCAACCCGGATGCGATACGTGTTTTTCTCGCCTTGGAGTTTCTTGAC
>JACPGD010000472.1 GCA_016182645.1 Candidatus Hydrogenedentota bacterium
CTGGCTGAGCCGGTGCTGCTGGGCCGGATCCTGTCTACCGAGGCGGCCTTCGACCGCATCGTGCAACTCCCCGATCTGGTTGGACGCATCGCGACGTTGCCGGGTGTTCAAGAGCAACTTCTGCGCGATCCCGCGCGCCTGCACCGCTTCTTGGCGCAGCCGCAGACGCTTCAGGCGATCTGCGAAGATACCGGGATTTTAGACGGCATCCTGCAGACGCCTTCCGCCTTGCAGCGCTATCCCCGGCTTACCATCTTGCTCGATCAGCTCTTGCAAGTGCCCCAGCTCTATGGGCGGATCCAGGCCAATGAGCCGATGCTTCGCCGACTGGCAAAATCCGCCGAAGTCCAGGATCTTATTCGCACGGATGCGGGGATGCTGGACACTTTGTTTCGCAGCGTCGAAGGCTTCGAACGCCTGATTAAGTTGGATGATGTGCTTGACCGCCTCGTGGAAACCAAGCCGGTGCTGAATCGCGTCGTTGCGTCCGCGCCTGTGCTGGGCCGCATCCTGCAGACGCCTGATGCGTTTGAACATCTCCAGCGCGATCACGGCTTGCTCGACCGGATGCTCGCCACCGGCGCTGTACTGGATCGGCTGACCAAGTTGGAGGCCGTGCTCGGACAGGCGGCGAGCGAGAAGTACGTTCTAGGCCGCGTGTTGAACACCCCGATCCTCTTGCAGCGGTTGCTGCGATCGGAAGAGGCGCTGCGGTCAATCATTGAAAACCTCGGCGTGCTTGATCGCGTCTTGCTCGCCCCCGAATCGGCCGCGCGGCTGGCCAAACTGCCGGACGTGCTGGACAAGGCCGCGAGCGAAAAATACGTGGCGGGGCGCGTGCTCGGCTTGCCAGGCGCGCTGAAACGTCTGCTGCAATCGGAGGAGGCACTCCAATGCATTCTCGATCACCATGGTGTGCTTGATCGGGTCTTGCTGGCCCCCGAGACCGCGGCCCGGCTGGCCAAACTGCCCGCCGCTCTGGACAAGCTTGTCGAGCAGCGCCAAACGGTTGATCGTATTATTGCCTCGCCGGTCCCGCTGCGGCGGGTGGTGCATTCGGAAGCCGCGCTCGAGGAAATCCTGCATCATCTCGGTCTGCTTGATGCCGTGCTCGAATCCGCCGAAGCCCGCGAGCGCATGCCGCGGCTGGAGGGGGCCTTGCTCCAACTGGTGGAGCAGCCAGCCGCCCTCGATGTGCTGCTGCGCGCCGAGCCGATACTCGAAAAGCTCGCGCTGGATCCCCGCTTTGGCCAGCACAAGAACCTTCTGGGCCGCCTGGGGGCCGTCGTTGATTTCCACCGGCTGTGGAGTACGGCCGGAGCATTTATCGACACAAACCGTGACGGCATGGTGGCACGATTCCAGGCAGCCGTGTCCAGACTCGAAACACGGCATGACGTGCCGGACGCATTCCTCGACGCTGTGTGCGATGGCGAGGTCATCACGCTGCGGCGGGGCGCCCTGCGGGTGCCAGATCGGCGGGCGTTGTGGTGCCTGATTAATGAATTGCTGATTAACGAGGACTACTACTTCGAGTGCGATGCGCGGGCGCCGCGCATCATCGATTGCGGCGCGCACGTCGGCCTCTCCATTTATTACTTCAAGGCGCTCTATCCGGACGCGCACATCCTGGCGTTTGAGCCGGTGCCGAAGCTGTTCGAGATTGCGGCGGAGAACGTGGCCCGCAATGGCTTCGAGAACGTGGATTTGCTGCCCTATGCGCTGTCCGATGTGGAAGGCGAGGCGGAACTCTTCCTGCCGGAAGAGGACTCGATGGCGGGTTCTTTGACGCCGGTGCGCGAGGAGGTGGAAGGCCAGAACCTGCGGGTGCCGTGCCGCCGTCTCGGGCAGTTCCTGGAGGGGCCCGTACATTTCCTCAAGATCGACATCGAAGGCATGGAGGACCGCGTGCTCGCGGACATCGCGGCCCAGCTTCCGCGGGTGCTCTACGTCTTCTGCGAATTCCACGGCGGGCCCGGCTATCCGCCCGGCCGCTTGGGCCTCATACTGGACATTCTCGAGGGTGCAGGCTTCGAGGTCCGCATTGGCAAGTCCTGGGCGGAACTGCGCGTGACCGTGCAGCGGCCCATGGCGCACCTGGGCAAGAATTTCAGCCAGGTCATCTTTGCGCGGAACCGTGCTTGGACGGCCTCAAGGGCTGCTGGGAAGTCGCGCGCTCGCCGAACGCGCGGCTAATCGGCGCGGTGAGATGAAGACTGTACGCAAGATACCTGGCCAGCGCGCGGCTCCAGTGGCGCGCTCGGCGAGCGCGCCACTACTGGGGGAGACTTTCTATGCGCGGTCAGCGAGGACGGGGATGGCGATGTGGAAGAAGAGCCAGCCCAGGCAGAAGAAGAGGACGAAGCCGCCCGCGCAAATGCTGAAGGGGGTGGGGTCGGGGAAGTAGCCTTCGGTGGCGAGGGTGCGCAGATTGTTGAGGAGCGGCGCGAGGGGGTTGTAGCGCTCGACCTGGTCGAGCAGCGGCCGGTCATGGAGCGTGTAGAGCACGGGGCTCAGGTAGCGCAGGGGCGTCATCAGGATGCGGGTGACCTTGCCAATGTCGCTGTAGAGGACATTGAAGGGGGCCAGGGCGACGCCAATGGACATGCCGGCGAGGATCATGATGGGGTACATGAGGAAGAATCCGGCGAAGCCAAGCGGGGCGAAATGGATGGCTTGCGGAGGAATTACCGCGTCCGGGGTTCCGCGGAGCTGCTGGATCAGTTGGAATGCCCAGGCGGTATTCAGCAGCGTGAACAACAGCATGATGACGACGCGGAAGAGGCTGTTGAAGAGGACGCGGTATCCCACGGAGAGAATAAGTGCTTCCGGAGTGAGTTTAAGCTGCATCAGCATCACCTTGGAGCGGCCGATAACGTCCAGCGGCTGCAAGGTGGCCTCGACAAAGGTCTGGAACAGCAGCACGCCGAAAATGACGAAGACGCTGTAGGGAATGCCCATCGTTCCCGCGTTGAAGATGTCCGCGCGCATCAGGAAATAGAAGATGGTGCCGAGGATCAGGGGGTCGACAAAATCCCAGAGCAGGCCAAACGCCGCGCGGCTGTACTCGCTCTTGAGATCTTTGAGAAAGAGCCGGTAGGAAATGTAGGGGCTGCGCCACATGCCGCGCGCCATTTCGCGCAGGATCGTGCGCGGGCGGCGCACTTTGGATTCGGGCGTGTATATCGTGAGGTTAGAGGGCATGAGATATCGCGCTCACAGGATGGGGAGATCCTTGCGCAGGAAGGCGCGAATGCGCTGGACGGTGGTCTCGGGCAGGAACGAGCGCAGCATGTTCGCGAGCCGATGGCCCGTGCGCATGCTGACCACGCGCGTGCGCCGCAAGGGCGCCGGCGCGGCAGCTTTGACGGGAGCGGCAGCCGGCGGTGATCCGGGGGCGGGCGCCACCGCCTTGGCCGGGCCTTGCGCGGCACTTTGGGCGCCCTGTCCCGCGTTGTAGCCCTCGCCTAGAATCCGGGCCGCGGGCGAGGCAGAGCGCCTCTTGGGGTCGAAGTACAGTTCCAGGCCAAGCTTGTGTTGTTTGTAGTAGTCGTTCAGCGCCGGCATGATAACGGGCAGCCAGTAGCTGCTGAAACTCGTTGTCGCGCTGCGGCCCGCATTCTCGCCGTGGTCGCGCCAGACGCCCAGGGTCAGGTCCAGGGACCGAAGCGGCCCGTAGGCGCACGAGGTCCGCGTCAGGTAGGCATCGGGGCAGGTCACGAGCGCGTCCGGAATGGGCATGACTTTGTCCAGAATCACTTTGCGAAAAGTGAGGCCGGAGGTGGGCTGAAACGGCGAGAACAGCACGCCGTCGTGGTCGTCCGCCAGATTAAAGCGGCCGTCACCCCATTGTTTCCAGAGGCGGAACACGTCGCCAACGGCCATCCCGTTGCGCTTAAGGCCCTTGCCGGTCTCCAACTGGTGCTGGTACAGCCCGCCGCCCGGCAGGAGCCGCATGAAATCTAGGACTTTCTCGACGCGGTCCGAATACCAGAAGTCGTCGCTGTCGAGGAAAGAAATGACTTCGCCCTGGACGAGGGCAAAGCCGGCATTGCAGGCGCTCGACTGGCCGCCGTTTTCCTTGAATAGCGTTCGCACCGGGATGGGCGCGTCCTTGATCGCTTCCTCGATCACTTCGCGGGAATTGTCTGTTGAGCCGTCATCGACCACGATTAACTCGATGTTCTTGTAGGTCTGCTGGAACACGCTGCGGATGGACTCGCCCACGAACGCGGCGTAGTTGTAGCTCGTCAGAACGACGGAGACGAGGGGGCGGAGGGACAATTCGAGGGGCGGCTCGGGCGCGTCCGTCTGCTCGAGGTGTGCAATCCGCTGCGACAGCGTCCAGCGCACGACGGGGTTGTCGCGCTGTTCCTCGAGTTGCTTGCGGAGCGCCATGATCCAGCCGCGCCGCATCAGCGCCTCGTCGCGGCACATGCTGACTTCATGACGGCGATAGACAGCGAGTTTTTGATCGATGAAGACGACTTTCGGGTGCTGGGCAAAGATACGCATCCAGCAGTCCCAGTCCTCATGGTTCGGCAGGGACTCATCGAAGCGGACATGGCGGTTGCGAAATAGCCGCGCATCAAACAAATACGTATGACAGGGGATGGACAGGCCCTTCTCCCAGCGCAACGCCAGGTCCAGCAGCGGCGCCTCGGTGTCGATGAGCGGGAAGGGGCGGCGGCTCGAGATCTCGGTCTTCGTGTCATTCCCCAGACAGAAGAAGGGGCGGCAATAGGCCACGCCGGGTTCGTCCACCTGCCGCAGGGCGGCCAATTGCAGCTCGAACTTCTGGGGAAATAGCAGGTCGTCCGCGTCTAGAAACTGGATGTAGGCGCCGCGGGCGGCATTCAGCCCCGTGTTGCGCGCGCCCGCCAGGCCGCGGTTTGCCTGATCGATGCAACGCACGCGGAAATCGGCCTCGCACAGCTGGAGCGCGACCTCCGCCGTGGCGTCGGTCGAGCCGTCATTGACGAGGATGCACTCCCAGTGCGCGTAGGTCTGCGCGGCCAGGCTCCCCACGGCATCGGCCATATACTGTGCCTGGTTGTAGCACGGTACAATCACGGAAATAAGTGGACGATTACCCATGACGGATAAAAGAAAAACTCCTCTCCCGGGACAGACCGGAATCGAATACCTTAGAGGAGCCTCACTTCCCTCTGCACGCTCCCCTTTTCCGGCGCACCCAAATCAGACCGCCCGTCACAGGCAAAATACGTGACGGTCCACCCTGATCAAACCTCTCGTCGAAAGAGAGAATAGCAGCTTGGGCAGGGCATTGCAAAAGGGCGAGGAGACTGGAGACCTGGCGGTCGGGGGTGTGGCGCGGTCGGGAGACCGGGCCACAGCAAGACTTGCGACCAGGGGTTTTCGCAGCTACCTTTGTGGCCGGGAGAGATTGAGACCCTTGCGCAGGAGCGGGCGGTAGGTCTTGGTGCGGGGGTCGAAGATGCGCGGGGGCTTGAGCAGGCCGGAGACGATATCTGGGGTGTTTGCGGTCCCGCGGAGGAAATCCTTGCGCGAGAGCGGGGGGTGCTGGGTGGGGGGTGTCGGCGGGGCAGGGTGTGGTGTTGGGGGCGGGCGCATGCACCGAGACTGGCGCGGGTGCGGGCGCAGGCGTGGGAACGTGTGAAGGTGTGAACGTGGGAACGGGTGCGGGCGCAGGCGCGGGAACGTGTGAAGGTGTGAACGTGGGAACGGGTGCGGGCGCTGACGCTGGCTTGGGAGCAGCGGCGGCGGCAGGGACGGGTTTGGGCCAGAGCCGCTGGAGTTTTTCGCGGTTTTTTTGTGCGGTGTCCTGGGCGCGGGCGGCGGCGGCAGCGAGGCGGAGGTAGAGGGGGAGTTTGGCGGGGTCCTGAGCGACGAGGAGGAAGGTCTGGAGGGCCAGTGCGGCGGCGCGCTGGGCGAGCACTGCGCCGAGGGCGGTGGCGTGGATCTGGGCATCGAGGAAGGGATCGGCAGGGGCGCCCGCCGGGAGATGGCGGCGCCACTCTTCGCGGTGTTCGTGGTAGAGCGCCTGCTCGGCGGGGGTGAGCATGGCGGCGAGGGTGGTTTCGGTATATGTAGACATAGTGCTTGCTCCTTGGGTGAGTTGGGGGGAGGTGAAGGGGTGAGTCCTTGGCCGTGTGGCACGGCGCGGATGGCTCTCTACCTATAGGGAGGGTATTGCACTCGAAAATGATTTCGCACTGTGGAAATAATATTTATTGTGATTAACTATTGATTTGACAAGGAGTTAGAAGGGAACGGCGGAAGATTTCATGGCGGTTTGGGCAAGCGGGGGAGTGGAGACCTTGCGGTCGGGGGCGTGGCGTGGTCGGGAGACCACGCCACAGCGAGCGAAGCGTACCGGCCCAACTTCGGGCAAGCCCCATCCTGCGGCACATGTCCTCGACAACGGAATAAGGAGGCTTTCCCAGGGTTTGGCGCAGCAAGCGGGGCTTTGGTATTCTCAGCCGATTATTCAGAGAAGGGACGATCATGAAGGGCATTATTCTGGCGGGCGGGGCGGGGACGCGGTTGCATCCGCTGACGACGGTGATCAGCAAGCAACTGCTGCCGGTGTATGACAAGCCGATGATTTATTACCCGCTGAGCACGTTGATGCTGGCGGGGATCCGAGAAGTGCTGATCATCTCGACGCCGCATGATCTACCGATGTTCCGGCGGCTGCTGAATGACGGCCGCCAGCTTGGGATGCGGTTCCATTACCAGGAGCAGCCGCGGCCGGAGGGGCTGGCGCAGGCGTTCCTGATTGCGGCGGAGTTTCTGGGGGACTCGCCGGCCTGCCTGATTCTGGGCGACAACATTTTCTATGGCCAGGGCCTGACGGAGTCGCTGCGGGGCGCGGCGGAGATTTCGGATGGGGCGCTCATTTTCGCGTATTACGTCAGCGATCCGGAGCGCTATGGCGTGGTCGAATTCGATGCGGCGCACCGGGCGATCAGTCTCGAAGAGAAGCCGAGCCAGCCGAAAAGCCATTACGCGGTGCCGGGGTTGTATTTCTACGGGCCGGACGTGGTGGCGTATGCGCGGCGGCTCGCCCCGAGCGCGCGCGGCGAACTGGAAATCACCGATCTGAACCGGATGTACCTGGACGAGGACCGGCTGAAGGTGGAAATCCTTGGGCGCGGGGTGGCCTGGCTGGACACGGGGACGAACCGGAGCCTGATGGAAGCGGGGCAGTTCGTCGAGGCCATCGAAGAACGGCAGGGGTTGAAGATCGCGTGTCTGGAGGAGATTGCGTTGCTGCAAGGGTGGGTCGATGCGAAGCAGATTATGGTGCTGGCGGAGAATATGGGGAAAAGCGCGTATGGCACGTACCTGCGCGACCTGGTGAAGCGGATCGAGTGAAGGGCGGGGGGGCACGGACACACGGACGGACACGGACACACACGGACACACACGGACAGTTACCATTTGAGGTATGAGCTTCCTCGCTTCTTACAGCATGACCGATAGGTTTCGTCAGATTGCCATTGTGGTGATGGCGGTGTTTGGGGCCACGCCTGCTGTTCTCGCTGCAAGCAGCGTCAGCACGGATGTCGTGGTGGTGGGCGCGACACCCGGGGGGATTGCCGCGGCGATTGCGGCGGCGCGACTTGGGCACGAGGTAGTGCTGGTCGAATACCAGCGGCATGTGGGCGGCATGTCGGCAAGCGGCTTGGGCAAGTCAGACGTGCAGACGCATGGGGCGATCCAGGGCATCTTTCGCGAGTTCATTGATCTGGTCCATCGCTACTACGTGGAGAAGTATGGGGTGGACTCGCAGCAGGTCAAGGATTGCCGGGAGGGTTACTTTTATGAGCCGTCCGTGGCCGAGCATATTTTCGAGGGCATGCTCGGGCGGGAAAAGCGCATCACAGTGCTGCTCGGCCAGCGGCTGGAGGAAGCGGCGCGACACGATCGTCGAGTGACGGCTGTTTCGGTGATGGACAGGAAGACCGGCCGCACGCGGGAACTGCGCGCGCAGGTGTTCATCGATGCCACGTATGAAGGCGACTTGGCGGCGTATGCCGGCGCCGCGTATCGGCTCGGCCGCGAGGGCCGGGCCGAGTACGACGAGGCGCATGCCGGGGTGATTTATCTCGACCACACGACGCGCTCATTTCGTCCGGGGAGCAGTGGCCTTGGCGACGACCGGCTGACGGCCTACACGTTCCGGCTGTGCCTGTCGCGCGATCCGGTGAACAGCGTACCCATCGGAAAGCCGGCGGATTATGATCGCGCGCGGTACCTGGGCTATTTCGAGGATCTGCGGCTGGGACGTTTGGACTCGGCGCTGAAGGCGTTGAGCATTGCGCCCCTTCCCAATCAGAAGACCGATGTCAATATGAAGCCGTGGCCGCTGGGCTTTCCCTTTGCGGAGGAGAACCAGGGATACGTCGAGGCGGATTGGACGGAACGAGAAAAGATCATCGAGAGAATCCGCAACATCACGCTCGGCCTCGTGTACTTCTTGCAGCACGATCAGGAAATACCGACGGCAGACCAGGAAGCGGCGCGCGCGTATGGGTTGGCGAAAGACGAATTCAGCGATAATGGCCATTTCCCCTGGCAGTTGTACGTGCGCGAGGCGCGCCGGATCGCCGGCGAGTACACGCTGACCGAGCATGATCTCGTGCTCGCGCCGGAGAGCGGGCGCGCACCGGTACATGCCGACGCCATCGCGACGGGCGAGTTTCCCATCGACAGTTTCCCCACGCGGCAATGGGAACCGGGGCATAACGAGCTGGAAGGTTACATCCTGATGCTCAAGGACATCACGAAACCCTACCAGATCCCCTATCGCACGATGGCGCCTCAAGCGGTGGACGGGCTGCTTGTTCCGGTCGCTTTGTCGGCTTCGCATATTGCGTTTTCTTCGCTGCGCATGGAGCCGACGTGGATGACGCTGGGTCAGGCGGCTGGCACGGCGGCGCACCTCGCGTTACGGGACAACGCAGAGGTGCGCGAGGTCAACGTGGACGCGGCGTATGTGGCGATGCAGTACTACGGGACCAAAGGCTTCTTTGCGGATTACGCCGCCCGGCCGCGCGACGTTCTGGCGCGTGGGCAAGCAGCGCAGTGGCTGCTGCTGGCGCTGCGCGCCGCGGGACGGTCAGTATCGGCGGAGGGGATCTATCCCGGCGGCTGGAAAGATTTGCCTTCCGGGTCGCCGCACTTTGCCGCAGCGGCTGCCCTCGCCGCGGCAGGCATTGTGCCGCCGCCGCAGTCACACGCTGAATTCCGCCCGAACGAGCCGCTGATTGGCGAAGAATTGCGCGATTGGCTCGCAAAAACGTCGTGGCCCGCGAGCACGGAAAACGCTGCGGTGGCGCCTGTGTCCTGGCGGTACGAAAGCGGCACGTCGCCATCCACGCCCGTCACCCGAGGGGAATTTTGCCGCGCGGCTTTCGCAGTCCTGGGCAATACTTAATGAGCGAATGAATTAAGCTGGCGATGGCGGACGGGATGTAGCCAGGAGTTGCTGCCATGGCGCCGCCGTAGGATCAACTGCTGCTCGTCACACTTGAAAGCGATGAGCGAAGGTTCTTCGATGATTCCATGCCGGGGCACCCCACATACCCGAAAAGATGTGATATTGTGAAGGAGTACCCGTGCGGGGGTGCCCATTCCAGTGGTCCCGGCAAGAGTTGGAGGCAATATGGCAATTAGTGTTGACGAATTACGCGAGTGGGCGAAGGATCTGCCTGATATCGAAAAGCTCGCGCTTGTGGATGCTCTACTGACTCAACTGGATCGACCCGATCCAGAAGTCGATCAGATCTGGCTTGAAGAAGTCTTGAGGCGGAGGCAAGCCTATCGGGACGGGCTGATGGAAGCACGTGCATATACTGAGATCATGAAGAGCTTTGGCCGGGCATGAAGGTTCGGTTCCTTCATGTGGCAGAGATTGAATTACGCGAGGCGCATGATTGGTACGAAGCGCAGGCTGCAGGTCTGGGAGAAGATTTTCTTGCTGAGATTGATCGCGTAGTTAAACGCATACGCCAATATCCTCACTCCTGCGCCGAGCAGTCGGGGGGTACACGCCGGGCGCTCTTGACACGATTCCCCTATGGCCTCTGGTACGCAATTGAAATCGATGAAGTGGTTGACTATGCCGTGGCACACCTACACCGCGAACCATATTATTGGATTCATCGGATGGTGCATAGACAGGACTGAAGAGTATTTGCGAAGAATGGAAAGGGGCACGGCCGTGGCCGTGCCCCTGGTTTCTTTTGCTGTGTGTGTGGCTATTTAGAGAGGTTGCCCATGACCACGTTGGCACGGTCGAGGATGGCCTCGTTGGTGGACTTTGCGAGGACCGCCTTGACGGCCTCGAGGGCGGGCGGGCGGAGTTCGGCATTCTCCCGGCCCATGTCGTTGGCCGCCTGGAGAATGGCGGCGGCCGCTTCGTTGACGACGGCGGGATCGTCCAAGAAGGGCACGAGCACATCCAGCCCACGCTTGTCCTGGACCGTGCCCCAGGCGGCGAGCACGACGAATTTTTCCTTGGGCTCTTTCGCCAGGCCCATGGCCGTGTTCAGCATCTCGATCTTCTGGTTGACATCGCCCGATTCGCGCGCGAGGCGGACATACCCGCGCAGGCCGAGATCCTTGCGGGTGGCGTCCTCGTTTTGCGCGAGCTGCAGTAAGTACGGCGCGGCGTCGGCGGTGGGCCAATTCGAGAGGACGCGCGCGGCTTCGTCGCTGATCTGTTTTTCGGGATCACTTAGCGCCGCGACGACGGCTTCGAGGGCTTTCGGGTTGCGGATCTGGACCAGCGTGCGCAGCATCGCCAGGCGCGCTTCCAGGTTGGCATCTTGCATGCTCGCGAGCAACAGCGGCAGCACTTCTTCGCCATGGTGCGCGGAAATCGAGCCGAGCGCCCGCGTGGCGGTGCTGCGTTCCTTGGCATCTTGCGTTTGCTTGAGGCTGGCCAGGACGACTTCCACTTCCTTCGCTGTGCCGAGTTGGGCCAGCGCTTCGAGCGAGGCAATCCGCACATTGAGATCGGCGTCCCCAATGTTCTGCAACCCCGCGGCCACCGCTTCCGGCGTCATGCGATCGGTGAGCAGGCCAATCAACTGGACACGCACCGCCGGGGCCGCGCCGGACACCGCCGCGAAGACGGCGCTGTTCACTTCGGGCGTCTTCATGGCAGCAAGGGCGGCTCGCGCGGCGCCAGCGACGGCCTGGTCCTCGGCGCCCAGCAGGGCGGTCAGCGTGGCGACATCGACGCTGCCGCCGAGCGCGCCCAGGGCGTGAATCGCGGCCAGTTTCACGTCCGTCTCACTGCTGTCCAGTGTTTTGACCACGGCATGGTGCGCCGCGGTGTCCTTGCGGTTGGCCAAGCCGCGCAGCAGTGCCACCTGGCCCGCGGGAGGCAGTTTCCCCAGCGCACCGGCGTAACGCCGCGTGCCTTCCGTCGTTTCCGCCACGAGTTGCGCGGCGAAATTGCGCAGCTTTGCGTCGTCACCTTTCATCGCCTCGAGCACCCGCTCCATCGACTGCCGCGGCTGCGTGTGGGCCAAGCCGCGGAACGCGCCCAAGCGCACCGATTCCGGTGCCTCCGGCGCCAGCAGCCCCTCGTAGATAGCAGCGGCCTGCTTGTCTTTGCCTTCACCGCTCAACCTGTCGCCCGCCGCCAGCAGACCTTCCGCCACGGCCATTTTGGTGGCTTCGGGGGCGCCGGCGTAGGCGCCGGTCAGGGCGTTCACGGCTTCCGGCGTGGCGATGCGGCCGAGTGCGCCCGCGGCCGCGCGGGCAATGTCTGGATTGCTGTCCTGAAGCAGCGGCCCAATCACGGGTGCGGCTTCCGCATCATGCCGCGCGCCAAGCGTGGTGACCACGCCCACCTTTTGCAATCCGGACGTTGTGGCCACGGCCGCTCTGAGGGCCTGCCCCGCTTCCGGGAACGGCATGACCTCGAGGGCGTAGCGCGCGTGGTGGCTGAGTTTTTCATCGCCCAGCAGGGCGGCCAGCGCGGGGACCGACTGGGCCGTGCCGACGCGGCGCAAAGCGCGGCAGGCCAGTTCCTTTTCGGCCCAGGCGGCGCTGCCTTGCAGAACGGCGATCAACTGCGCCTCGTCTTGTTGGGGGCCATCGGCCCGGACCTTTTTCTCAGGCTGCGGCTGGTCTTGCGCCCCGGCCCAGACAGGCAGGAGGCAGCAGGCGAGCGCAACGCTGCAGAACATATATCGCTTCATCGCGTGTTACCTTTCACTCAAAAGTTGTTTGACTGGGTGGCACCCCAGGGGAATTCTCACAGATACCACGGTTCCCGATAGGCGCGGGCGCGCATGCGGTTGGCCTCTTCATCGCCGGGGAATTCTTCCTTGGCCGGGTCCCACTTCACGGGCCGGCCGAGGCGCTTGCAGATGTTTGCGACGTGGCACGCGGAAATGGAGCGATGCGCCACCTCCGCATTCGAGATGCACTCCTGCCGTGACTTGACGGCGTCGAGGAAGGCGCGCACGTGGTTGTCCGGTGGATAGCCGCCGGGGAAACCCAGGTTTCCCAGCAATGACTTCGGGTGCGCGTCGATCTCGCCAGAGTCGCCCGTTTCCACCCAGCCTTCCGTGCCCTCGTAGCGCACGGGGCACGAGCCGAAACGCAGGCCGGTGCGGATGACCAGCTTGGCACCGTTCTTGTATTGGCCGATCCAGCGTTCGCCCTCTTTCCAGTAATCAATGGGGCCGGTGTCGTCGGCACTGTTGGCCCACTGGCACTGGTCCACGGTATGGCTGCCCCATTCCGTGATGGAGCCGCCACTGAAGTCCACGTGCGCGCTCCAGAAGCCGCGGGTATAGGTTTCGGCGTTGTAGGGACGCCACAGCGCCGGGCCGAGCCAGCGGTCCCAATCCATCTCTTCACGTGGCGGCTGGGGCTGTTCGGGCAGAATCGTGTCGTAGAGTTGCGCCATCCCCCAGCCGGCCTCCTCGGCGTGCAGTTCCTTTAGTTCGCCAAGCTTGCCGGAGCGCGCGAGGTCCGCGGCAAACCGGAAATTGCTGATGCTCCGCCGCTGTGTACCGCATTGGAAGATGCGTCCGAGGCGTTTCATCGTGTCGGCCACGGCGCGCGACTCGGTGATCGCGACGCTCATCGGCTTTTCGCAATACATGTCTTTCCCGTGGCGCGCCGCGGTGATCGAGGCGCAGGAATGCCAGTTGTCGCCCGTGGCAATGAGCACCGCGTTGATGTCTTGCCGGGCCAGCAGTTCCAGCATGTCGAGGTAAGCCTGACAGTCCTGGTTGCCGTAATGTTGGTTCACCTGCTCCTGGCTCGCCTGGCGCCGCGACCCTATGGCGTCGCAGACCGCCACCACCTGCGTGTCCGGCTGCACCATAAACGCACGCATCACTTCGCGCCCGCGGCCGCCGAGGCCGATGACGCCCATCACAGTGCGCTCGCTCGCCGCCGTGCCGCCGTTGCCGCCCAGCGTCTCGGCCCGCACGATGTTGGGCAAGGCCACCACACTCCCAGCGGCCACGGCCGCTGACTTGATGAACTCCCGTCTTGACCAGCGTGTTTTCATCTTGATCCTCTCCGCATGTTTCTCCCCTCAATTTGGGTTGATGGAGTTTCTGCCCGTGTCCAGCCGCCTGACCTCGTCATCCGGGGTCTGCGCGCCTCAGAGTATGCCGTTCCTGTGCCCCAATGCAACGCCGCCGCCGGTCTCCTACTTCGCCGCCGGAGCGCCATCCAGCTTCATCAACCGGATATTGCGCCAGCGCACGGAAAGCGGCTCTGTCTTGCCGCCGACGCTGTGGACCTGCAAGGCGATGAAGCCTTCGGGCGTCATGTTGTCTTTCAGATCGGCGCGTGGCTCGCCGTTGACCCAGGTCTTGATGCTGTCGCCCTTCGCCTCCACGCGCACCTTGTTCCAATCGCCGTTCTTCCAGACTGCTTTGCCCTGTTCCGAGAATTCCTTGGCGGGTTCCTTGTCTTTGTCTGCTTCCAGGGGATACAGCCAGCCGCGGCGGGCCTCATCGTAGATGCCGCCGGACCAGTCGCGATCCTTGGCTTCATCCTCGAGTTCCACCTGGTAGCCGTGGACGCGGAAATTCTTGTAGTCCGCCAGGCTCTCGCTCCGGATCTGCACGCCGGAGTTCAGGTTGGGGTGGCCGAGGAACTCAAATTCAAGGACGAAATCCTTGAATTCCTCCTTCGAGCACAAGAAGGAATTCTCCGTGTTGGGCGCGGAGGTCCCCACAATCGCATCGCCCTCGATCCGGTAGGTCGCCTTGCCCCCTTTCACCTCCCAATTGCCCAGGTCTTTGCCGTTGAATAAATTGATCCAATTCTCTTCCGCGCAGGCAACGCCGCCAAGCAAGACGGACAGCGCAGCCAATGCACTTGTTATCGCCAAGACTCTCCTCATAACGCATCTCCTTCTCTCAAAGACAGGTAGTATGTCCCATCAACGCTGAAAAAGCCACAATAGACAGCGACATGGCAGAGCATGGCCCTTTGATCTGTATAATGCCTTTGTTTCAGATGTGGAACTCCAATCGAAGACACCAAAGGCGCCCAGGGCATGAACAGTGCCACTTCGTCAGATCGTTTGCGTTCCATCATGGGTCTGTTACGCGAACTAAGCCAGGATCCGGACCCCATCCGGTCCATCAACCGCTACTACCTGGGAATGCGCCCCCTCTTTGGAGACCAGGCACTGATTTCGGTGTCGCTGCGCGGTGTTCCCCAGGGGCATTACCGCGTCATGCGGTTCCTGCATCAACCGGGCGTCGGCCAAGAGGGATTCTACGACCTCCTGTTTGGGGGCAGAGAGGCGCCGGTGGTCTCCGGTGGGGTGCTCGGTGATTTCATCGATTCGGGGGAGCCGGCGATTTGCCGTGGCCTGACGATCGCGTGGGACCCGGTATTGAAGGACCACCTATCCCCCTACCGGTTGCTCGCCGCCGCGCCGGTCTTTGACAATGGCGAGGCCTTGAATTGGGTCTTCTTTCTCCATACCGACGTCGAAGCGTTCTCCGATATGGACATGGAGATTCGCATGCTCCAGGCCAACTTGATGGGGGGGATCAACAGCGCCAAACAGGCCGCGGCCGAACTGCGCCAGGCAACGGCATGGATCCACCGCGAAGTGGACGAGATCGCGCAATTGCAGAAAGGGCTGCTGCCGGAGCAATTGCCGCGCGCGCCGTGGTATGAACTCGCGGCCTGCTACGCCACCTTCGAGCGGGCGGGCGGCGATTATTACGACGCGTTCAACATCAGTCCCGATGGCGCGCGCACCACCGAAGCCGGCACACGCCTCGGCATCTTCCTCGCGGATGCCTCCGGCCATGGCCCTTCCGCTGCCGTGGTGGTGGCGATGGTGTGTACGTTACTGCGGACGTTTCCAGGAATGCTCTTGCGCCCGGGCGCCGTGCTGGACCATATCAACCACTGCCTGAGCACTACCCAGATCAATCACAGCTTCGTCACGGCTTTCTTCGGCATTCTGGATCGTGAGACCCATTCCCTGACCTATGCCTGCGCGGGGCATCCCGTGCCGCTTATCGTGAATCGTCTCGGGGAATTCGAGACCGCAAAGGCGGCTGGGGACATCCCTCTCGGCGTGCGCAATGATCACCGGCACACCGAACGCCGCGTTCACGTGCTGCCGGGTTCGACGCTCGTGCTGTACACCGACGGCGTCACTGAAGCGCGCAACGTGACCGGCGAATTCTTCGGGGAGGAGGGTTTACGCCAGGCATTGGTGGCGTCATGGCCCGCGGCGGCGGAGCAGGTATTGCGCGGCCTCACGCTTCGCCTGCAATCCCATCAGGGCGCCTCCCAGCCCCAGGACGACCAGACGCTGCTGGTAATGAATATGCTTTGAGCCGCGGCCCAAGTATTTCGAGCTCCCCCACCGGCGCAGCGTCGGCAGCACATCTACCAGCCTGAACAGATCCACTTTGAGGCCGGGATCTGCCATGGCCCACGGCAGAATGCGCGCTTCCCAAAAGGCATGCGTAAACACCCCCGGTTTCTCCCCCGCCAGCCGCTGCCACAGCGCTTCCGCCAGCCGCCGCAGCGGCTCTTCTACCGGTACGTCAGGTGCTTCGACAGGCCCCATACCCTTATTATACGCCCTGAGTGCATGGTGCACCTCGGAAGGAAACCCCTGACATGTCTTACGTGCAAGAAATCCTGGAACACGCAAAGCGGCGAAACCCGGGCGAGCCGGAGTTTCACCAGGCCGTTCAAGAGGTGCTCGAATCGCTTGAGGTGGCGCTCGAACGCCACCCGGAATACCGCGAGCAGCGCATCCTCGAACGGCTGATCGAAGCCGAGCGAAGCATCATTTTTCGCGTGCCATGGATGGACGACCATGGCCGCGCCCAGGTGAACCGCGGCTACCGCATCGAGTTCAACAGCGCCATCGGTCCCTATAAAGGCGGGCTGCGCTTCCATCCCACGGTCAATCTCAGCATCCTCAAGTTTCTCGCCTTCGAGCAGACCTTCAAGAACTCGCTGACCAGCCTGCCGATGGGCGGCGGCAAAGGCGGCTCGGATTTCGATCCCAAAGGGAAATCGGACAATGAGGTCATGCGCTTTTGCCAGTCCTTCATGACCGAGCTCTTCCGGCATATTGGTCCGAACACGGACGTGCCCGCGGGCGATATTGGCGTGGGCACCCGAGAGATCGGCTATCTCTTTGGCCAATACAAGCGGCTGCGCAATGAATTTACCGGCGTGTTGACCGGCAAGCGCGTGGTTTGGGGCGGCTCGCTCATCCGCCCGGAGGCCACCGGTTATGGGACTGTGTATTTCGCGCAGAACATGCTGGCCAAGCGCGGCGATGGCATCGAAGGGAAGACCTGTCTTGTTTCGGGCTCGGGCAATGTCGCGCAGTACGCCGTGGAAAAGATCAATCACCTCGGTGGTAAGTGTGTCACCCTCTCCGACTCCTCCGGCTTCATCCATGACCCTGACGGAATCGATGCGGAAAAGCTGGCGTTTGTGATGGAACTGAAGAACGAGCGGCGCGGGCGCATTCGTGATTACGCGGACAAGTTTCGTGGCGCGCGGTACTACGCGGACCTGCGCCCCTGGAACGTGCCCACCGATTGTGCCTTCCCCTGCGCCACGCAGAACGAGATCCTGCGCGCGGACGCGGAAGCGCTGGTGAAGAACGGCTGCTTCCTCGTCGCGGAAGGCGCCAATATGCCCACCGAGCCCGCCGCCGTGGACATCTTCCTAGGCCAAGGTGTCTTGTATGCTCCTGGCAAGGCCGCCAATGCCGGCGGCGTCGCGGTGTCCGGCCTCGAGATGGCGCAGAATGCCCAGCACGTCACCTGGAACCGCGAGGAAGTCGATGGCCGCCTGCGTGACATCATGAAAACGATCCACGACATCGCCCACCGCGCCGCGGAAGAGCACGAGCACCCCGGCAATTACGTCGTCGGCGCCAATGTCGCCGGCTTCCTCAAAGTCGCCGACGCCATGATGGACCAAGGACTCGTGTAGAGAATTATGAATGAGGAATTAGGAATTAGGAATGGGGGATTGCAGGTCTCCAGTGGCAGATTGCACGATTCAGATCGAGATCTGGGCCCGTAACGTCCGGTCTCTATGCCGGACGCAACGCCGCAGCACACGCCCATGTCTCGCCGCAAGCCCCAGCGTTGTGTATGTTCGGGCCGATGTTGCACGGTCCGCGTCCGGCACAGAGACCGGACGCTACGGGCAAGACCAGTTGGCTCTGTTGTCCCTGCCTTCCTCCTTCATTCCCCACGCAGCACCACCAACTCCAGCGGCGCAAACGTTAATGGCCACCGCACCGGTTCCACGGTCTCGCCGCGCAGATTCGTGACCTTCCAAGCGCCTTCGCCCAGGTCCTTTGGCTGCTCCAGCGTCTGCGGCTGATCGCTGGCGTTGAAGCAATACCATTCCAATCCGCCGCCTTCCAAGGGAACGATATTGGTGACCAGAACATTCGCATTCGGCCAACCTTTGCCGGCGCCAAGCGCGGCGTCGCCCGGCACAGCGATAAGCGGCTGGCTGCGTTCCAGGCCAAAGCGCTGCACCGCGCCCTGGTCATAGGCCGCGTGCGGCTGGAGCGCGTACCGAAACGTCGTCGGGCCAGGCTGGCTCGCCTTGTAGTTGGTCTCCCAATAGTTGTTCATCACATAAGAATAGAGTGTCGTACCCGGCGGCGTCTTTCTCAGGAAACTCTCGATTTGCCCCGGCCCCGGCTCGATGCCCGCGCGCGTGAGTGTCTCCTTCTGCCGCGCGTCGTTCACTATCGCGCCCACTTCAATCATCGGTGCATCGATGGTCGCGAGCGTCACGCCGCGCGTGCCGTTGGACACATCGACCCAGCGCTGCACGGTGAAGTAATTCTTGCAGGAGCCTTCGATCTGATCCGCGTCTGGCCGCACCACCGCGAAGGGCGTCTCCATCCGCACCACGCCCTCGGGCACGTCGAACGGAAACGCGAGGTGTACGCCCTCCGCTTCGTAGACGTTTTCGCGATCAAGCGTATCGATTATTTCGACGCGGTCCATTCCCGCGACCACACGGATCTCGCGTGTCAGCAATTTGCAGCCCGGCGCCGGCGACTCGACCACAATCGAGCCCACCAGCGGCCCCGGCTCCTTGATCCGCAGCGTCGCCGGCCCGCTGAATTCCTTCGCGTCGGGGTACCTGCCCTTGACATAGACGTACTGGTTCAGCGCCAGACCATCTTTGGTGTTGACGCACTCCGCGCCATCCGCCCCCTTCAAGCTGGTGATGTTGCCGGTCAGCGGATCGAGTACCACGTGCACGAACTCATTGCTGAGTTCTCCGTCCGCCACGCTCAGGGCGCCTGCCGCGGGCCCGCCTGCGGCCGCGCCGAACGTGAATTTGGCCGCGCCCAGCGGCGGCACGTCTTTCGCCAAAAATGCCAGCGAACCATCACTCAACCCTTGCGAGGGAACCAGATTCCCGGCCGCGTCCTGGACGGCGTTGCCCGCCAGTTGCCACTCCTTCGGCACAATCACCAAATCCGTGCGCGGCCACGTCTGCGTGTTGAAGACGGCCACGCTGCCGACGGCGCCGTCTTGCTTCCGGAACGGGGCCACGGCCTCGTCCAGTAGCGCGCGCGATTGTTGTTCCGCATCGACCGCAAACGCCCGCTTGATCGCCCATTGCTGGTGTACAAAGTCCACTTCCGGTTCCGAAATGCTGTTGTGCGCACCCCACGTATGTTCATCGTAGAGCAGCACGTTGCGCCACGCCTGCGTGAACTGTTCCGCTGGGAACTGCGCGGGCTGGTTGAGTGCAAACAAGATCTGCGCCTGCACCAGCCGCTCGGCCGCCTCGCGGTTCAGATTCGTTTCCAATGCGGTCGACGCCGCGCCGTCTTCCCAGTAGGGTGTGAAATCGCCATGCACTTCCGGAATCTTGTCTCTGTTTGCCGCCTCGAAATCGCGGAACATCTCGCTCGGCGTTGCCAGCTCGAGCCGCGGATAGGCATAGCGCGCGTTCCAGGCCTTCACATAGTCACAGATATTCGGGTCCGGCCCGCCGTTGTCCCCGCCAATGTTATAGCGCACGTGCACCTGGTCATACGGATACTGCGCCTGATCCAGCGACACAAGATACTCGAAGATTCGGTCTTCCTCCGTCAGCGGGCCGCGATGGAACCACGAATAGGCCTTGCCCGCAACCCAGCACAGCACCCGCTCCTTGCCCGAAGGCGACACCCAGTAGAAGGGTTTGTCGCCCCAGTCCGCGAGCGTGTAGCCAATGCGGTGCCCGTTGTTCGGCCCAATGGACCAGTACTTAATCCCGGATTGCGCCATGGCCGTCACGATGCCCCAGGTGTACCCCGGCACATCGGTGATCATGGCGGAGTCGATCATCACGCCAAATTCTTTTTCCACCTGCCGGGCCTTGGCCATCAGTTGAATCAGTTCTTCCGGCCGGCAAAGCGCCGTGAGTTCGTTGCCATAGAACGCATCCAGGCTGATCGCGCCGCTCTTCAGCGCCTTCGCGAAACGCTCCCGTTTTTCCGGCGTCGCCTGCGCCAGGTACGAATCGACCGCCCACAATCCTTCGGGCAGCCACTTGAAGCGCGCGCCCTCGGGGTAGCGCCGCGTCTTCTCGGCCAGGTCAATCGCCTGTTCCAGGTGCCGCCACTGCACCTGCTCGACCTCGGTCTGCACGTGCGTATAGCCGATATCCAGATGCGTGTGATGCAGCAGGTAGACCACCCAGGGCCGCACCGGGCGCACATCCGCCTCGCGCGTGATGGGCGCCTGCCCTTCGATTTCTATGGTGCACACCAGGTGGGCCGGCTCGCTCACGACCGGCACCGGCAGGTCGAGCACGCGCAGGCCCGGTTCGAGCGTGAACTGCCGCGGCGGCGCGTCGCCAACGCGCACGCTTGCATTCGCGCTGCTTTCGAACAGCCGCACCGGCAACCGCAGGATCTGCAGTTGCTTCCCGCGCTGGCGCACCAGAATGGGCGGCGCCTGCAATTCGCCCACGAGCGGCTGGGGCTTGGTGATGGGTTCGAGCGTGGCGCCATTCGCCTGCAACGACACGTTGTCATACACCAGCCAACTGCCGGCGTGGTTCTTGATCTCGATGACATTGTCCCCCACCTTCAAGAGGTTCGCCGGGAACACGACCTCGTGCTTGTATTCTTTGCCCGCCCCAGGCTTGCCACTCAAGGCGTCCTCGTTGCCGCTGCCGCGTGCCGTCCCCTTCTCCGACTCCGTCCCATTGACCTTCACCTTGAGATACGGTGCACGCGACGGATGCGTATCGAGCAGGTCGAGCACCAGCTTGGCCTCGCCCTCCGCCGGCGCGGCGCCCAGGCGGAACAGCACACTGAAGAAATGCGCCTTCGATCCCGCCCACTCGTCGACGATGCCCGGCTGCACATACGGCCAGTCTTTGGCTGGGTCCGACCAGCCGACGACATAAAACGCGTCGCCGGTCACCTGGGTGTAGTCGCCGGGCGCGTACGCAAACTCGGCGGCGCTGTTGTCCGCCAGCCCGATTTCCCAGACCGTGGCGGCGTCCGCCGCAACGGCCATCGGGAAGATCAGGGAAAGCGAGAGAAGGAAGGCAAGCAAGAGCGATACTGCTGGCTGGTAGCGCATGGCGAAGCTCCCCCGGCGACGCGCCCGCACGGCGTCGAAACGCGCGCCTGTTTGAAGTGGGGTGAGCCCCATACCCGGTGGGCCCCCGTTCACCCCGGCCTGGGGGCAGCAAAACCACCACGGTCAGCCTAACGCTTTAATCATGGAAAAGCAATATCCCTTTGGTCCCGCCTCCACGCGCATGCTAGGATTCCTTCGTCCTCTTTTTGTTCTATTTGTCCCTGCTGTCCCTGTCGTCCCTGGAAAACTCATGCAACATGCTCTCTCCCGGAAAGTAGTGCGCACGCTACTGGCGTTTCCCGTCTTTTTCCTCTCGCCATTGTTGTGCGCAGCCGCTCTCTCGGAAGAGCCTCCCGCGGGCCTGCGCCATGAGCGCCTCCGGTTTCATGACCACGACTACGACGTCGTCTCCGTGGACCTGAAAAAGGCGCGCTTGGAACTCTTCTGGAAAGACAAGCACGGGTGCCCCTTCAACAATTTTGAGGGTCTGCGGAGCTCATTGGAATCCGAGGGCCGGCAACTGCTCTTCGCCACCAACTCGGGCATCTATGCCCGCGATAACACGCCCCTGGGCCTCCACGTGGAGAATAAACACGAACTGCGGCGCCTAAACACCACCAAGAGCTTCGGGCGCGGCAACTTTTCGCTGAAACCCAACGGCGTCTTTTATGTGGACGATGCGGGCGCCCATGTCCTGACGACGGAAGCCTATCAAGCAGCCGCACCCACGCCGGAACTGGCTGTACAGTCCGGACCGATGCTGGTCATCAAGGGCGAACTGCATCCGCGTTTTCAACCCGACGTCACCTCGCGCCACATTCGCAATGGCGTCGGCGTGCGCGGATTGCACGAGGTGGTCTTCGTGATTTCCCGAGTCCCGGTCAATTTCCACGAATTCGCGTCGTTATTTCGCGAGCAACTCGGCTGCCCCGACGCGCTCTACCTCGACGGCACGCTGTCCGGCATGTACGCGCCGTTCGCGGGCCGGCAGGACAGTGGGCTGCACTATGTCGGCATGCTGGCCGTCACGGCCCCGAAGGAGTAGTCATGGCGCGGGTGAAGGTGATCTTCGTCTGTCAGACCTGCGGCGCGGTCCATCCCCGCTGGATGGGCAAGTGCACCGAGTGCGAAGAGTGGAACACCATTGTCGAGGAGCAGGCCGAACAGGAAGGCGCCCACCTGCGTCCGGCCATTGTGGCGGCCGCCGAGCCGGTGGCGGTCACCGATGGTACCCATATCTCCCCGGAACGGCTCAGCACGGGCGTGGGCGAATGCGATCGCGTGCTGGGCGGCGGCATCGTGGCGGGTTCGCTCACATTGGTGGGCGGTGACCCCGGGATTGGCAAGTCTACTCTGATGCTCCAGATCTCGCACCATGTCGCGCAGCGCGGCGGGCGCGTGCTCTATGTCACGGGCGAGGAATCTTTTAATCAAGCCCGCCTCCGCGCGGACCGCCTGGGTACCCTGCACGACAACCTGATGTTGCTCACCGAGAGTAATGTCTCCGTCGCCGCGCGCCACATCCGCTCGGACCAGTACTGCTTTGTCGTCATCGACTCCATCCAATCGGTGTACACCTCGCAACTCCCCGCGGTCCCCGGCAGTGTGGGACAGGTGCGCGAATGTGCCAACGAGTTCTTGCGCCTGGCCAAGGGCGAACAGGTCCCGATCTTCCTGGTGGGGCACGTCACGAAGGAAGGCGTGATTGCCGGCCCGCGGCTGCTGGAACATCTCGTCGACACAGTTCTCTATTTCGAAGGGGAAAACAAGCAGTCGCTACGGATCTTGCGCAGCGTGAAGAACCGGTATGGCTCCACGAACGAGATCGGCGTCTTCGAGATGCGCGACACCGGCCTCAACGAGGTGACCAATCCCAGCGCGCTCTTCCTCAATGAGCGGCCCGAGGGCGTCAGCGGCTCGGTGGTTATCCCCAGTGTCGAGGGCACCCGCCCCCTGCTGGTCGAAGTACAGGCCCTCGTCGGCGACGCCCACGCCGGCTCGCCCCGCCGCACCGTCACCGGCATGAACCCGAACCGCATCTCCCTGCTCTTGGCGGTCCTCGAAAAGCGCGCCGGCCTCCACTTTGCTGACCGTGACGTCTTCGTCAACGTCGCCGGCGGCGTGCGGCTCGATGAACCCGCCGCTGACCTGGCCGCGGCCCTCGCGCTGGTCAGCAGCTTCCGCGAGCGCCCCCTCGCGCCACACCTGGTGGCTTTCGGTGAGGTGGGTCTGGCCGGCGAGATACGCGCGGTGAATATGGCACGCCAGCGCGTCGTCGAGGCTGGCAAATTCGGTTTTCGCCGGTGTATTCTCCCCAAAGGATGCATGAAAGACGTGGAGATTCCCGGCGTGGAAGTCTGGCCCGTGTCAGAACTCGCCCAAGCCATCGAGTTGGCCCTTCAATTCTAACTGGTCTATAGGTCCTATGGGTCGTAAAGGGCCTATATGTCTGAACTTGCAGTAACCCAGGAGGCGCCGATTGCCGAAAAAAAAGAAAAATACCGACGACGCTTTCCACGAGGCACTGCTGATGATCGCGCCGGGCACCCGCCTCCGCGAAGCCATCTCGGCGGTGATTCAAAGCGGCACCGGGGCCTTGCTATGTTTCGGGGATGTGAAGCTGCTTTCGGAACTTTCGGAGAGCGGCGTGAAGGTCGAGACCGACGCCACCCCGCAACTCGTCTACGAACTCTCCAAGATGGACGGCGCCATCATCCTCAACGAAGACGGCAGCCGCATCTTCTACGCCAACCGCTTCCTCAAGCCGGACGCCAAGATCAAATCCGAGGAAACCGGCACGCGCCACCGCACGGCGCAGCGCCTGGCAGCACAGGCCAAGTGCACCGTGATTGCGGTGTCACAACGCCGCTCCAGCGTCACGCTCTACGTCCACAGCCGGCGCCACGTCCTTGATTCGATTTCGACCTTGGTCAATAAGGCGACGCAAGCGGTCCAGACGCTCGAAAAGTACCTCACCGTCATGCAACAGGCCATGCAGGACCTCACCACGCGCGAGTTTCAGGACGTGGTCACCATTTTCGACGTCTGCAAAGCCATCCAGCGCACCGAAATGGTCGAGCGCATCGCGCGCGAAATCGAGCCCTATATTCTGGAACTGGGCACCGAAGGCCGTCTGATCGAACTGCAACTCCAGGAACTGATCATCCCGGTCAGCGAGGCCCGGCTCGTCGTCAAGGACTACTACAAAGAACGCCAGGGCGTCACCTATGAGGAAACCCAGGAAAAGATTACGGAACTGAGCGAAAACGAATTGCTGAACCTCGGCAACATCAGCCAGGCGCTGGGCTACGGGCCGAACCTGCGCAGTGTGGACACCTATCTGTCCCCGCGCGGTTACCGCGTGTTGCACGCCACGCACCGCCTGTCCCCGCAGATTATTGAAAACCTCGTGGCGCGTTTTAATTCGCTCCAGCAAATCATCCGCGCACCCAAGGACGAACTCGTCGAGGTCGAAGGCGTCGGTGAAATCCTCGCCGAACGCATCCGCGTCAGCCTCAACCTCCTCCGCAACCAACTTGCCCTCGATGACCGCCGCTGAGAGGGAAGTATAACCGTATTACATTCGTGCTCGCGGAAGACGGATTTATCGCTGCCCGCCAGTTTCCATCGCGGTTTCGGCGGTTGCGCAAACGCTTCTGGATTCCCACCTGCGCGGGAATGACAAAAGTCGTGGAAATGGCCCAAAATGCCGTCATTCCCGCGCAGGCGGGAATCCAGAAGCGCGGTTGTGGGCGCCTTAACCGAACACGAATGGACCGTATTACGGAGGTGATTGTCATGGCGGCCCCTGTAAAGCTGGCGGTGGAGCGGGTGGATTTCTTCATGCGCAACGTGACCCTGCGCTTGCCCTTCCGCTACGGCAAAGCCTGCCTGATCGCGGCGCCGCTGCTGCACACGCGGCTGATCGCGCGGGATGCGGACGGGCGGCGCGCGGTAGGAGCGTGCGCGGACATGCTGCCGCCGAAATGGTTCGACAAGAACCCGGAGAAAGGCTTCCACGACAATGTGGCCGATCTCCTGACCGTAGCGCGGATTGGGCGCCAACAGTACTTGGACGCCGGGACTGAAGCTGCGCCGGTGTTCACGCACTGGCGTGCGGCCTATCCGAAGATCGAGCACGCCGCGTTTGTGCGCGGCCTGAACGGTCTCACCGCAAGCTTTGGCTCTTCCATCATTGAACGCGCACTCATCGATGCCGCCTGCCATCTGGAGCAGAGCGACTTCTTCACCATGGTGAAAGAGAACCGCCTGGGCATCGAGCCGGCGGCCGTGCACCCCGAACTGGAGGGACTACGGGTGGCGGACGCATTCCCGCCCGCGCCCCTGTCGCACGTTCATGTGCGCCACACGGTGGGGCTGGGCGATCCGCTGGCCGAACAGGAGGTCACGGCGGAGGCGCGCTTGGATGACGGACTGCCGCAGACCCTCGATGCGTGGGCGCTTTCGGCGGGTGTGCGGTACTTTAAGGTCAAAGTGCAGGGCACGCTGGAGAAGGACCTTGCGCGGCTGACGCAGGTGATGGAAGTGTTGCGGCGCCGCGGGGTGGTGGACTATCAGATGTCGCTGGACGGCAATGAGCAGTTCCCCTCGGCGGACGTGTTGCGCCATTGGCTGGAGGGCCTGGCAGCGGGACCGCTCTGGGCGGAACTGCGGGAGCGGGTGCTGTTCATCGAACAACCCCTGGAACGCTCGGTGGCACTGCGCGCGCCGTTGGGTGAATTGGGCGGTCCTGCGTGGCCACCGATCATCATTGATGAATCGGACGACCATCCGAACGCGCTGAAGCAGGCGGTGGCGCGCGGATATCGCGGGACCAGCGTGAAGAACTGCAAGGGCGTCTTCCACGCGCTGCTCAACAAGATGCTGATTGACCACTACCGCCGGGAAGGGGGCAATGGCTTTATCCTCAGTAGTGAAGACCTCTGCAATCAGCCGCTGCTGCCGCTGCAGCAAGACCTGTGCACCCTGAGCGTGCTGGGCGTGACCCACTCCGAGCGGAACGGGCACCACTACGTGGGCACCCTCGATCACCTTCCCCAGCGTGAGTTGGAGGCGTGCCTGCGACTGCATGGCAGTCTCTACGAGCCATTCGGCAACAGCGCGCGCCTGAAGATTCGCGGCGGTCTACTTGACCTTTCATCGCTACGGCAGCCAGGCTACAGCACCGCGCTGGAACCGGATTGGGAGAGCATGACGCCGGCGGAAGAGTGGCAGTTTGAATCGTTGGGGATTGAGGAAGGATGAACTGAAAGAAATGTTGAGGGACATGGGGTAGGATTCGGTCTGACGCGTCTGACCCGTCGGACAAGTCGGACAGATCAGATTCCAGATTCACTCATGTAGAGAACGGGGAGGTTTCCATGGAACAGGTATCGCGGCGGGCCTTCTTACAGGTGGGCGCAGTGGCCGGGGCGGCCCTGGCGGCGCCCCATGCGCTGGGCGCGAATGAGCGCGTGCGGGTGGGCGTGATTGGCGTGGCCAATCGTGGCGGCCAACTGATCGAAGCCACGTTGCCGCACCAGGACGCGGAGATTGTGGCGCTCTGCGACGTGGATCGGACCGCGCTCGAAAAACGCGCGGCGGAATTCACGCAAAAGCTGGATTTGTACAAGGACTACCGTGAGTTGCTCGCGCGCAATGATATTGACGCCGTGCTCATCGCCACGCCGGACCACTGGCACGCGCTGCAAACGATTCACGCCTGCGAAGCGGGCAAGGACGTTTACGTGGAAAAGCCA
>JACPGD010000466.1 GCA_016182645.1 Candidatus Hydrogenedentota bacterium
GAAATTGTTCCGTCACCTGCCGTACCAGTCCCTCAATGGCGCTCGCGTCCGAGATCTGGACGAGACCTTTTCCTTCCACAATGGCTTGCGCGGTCTTTCCCGACGCAAACATCGCCGCCAGCACTTCCTTCGCAATCTTGCCGCTTATTGTACCATTTTCGATGAGTTGGAGCATGGCGGCCAAGGCGTCCGCGGCCACGGGGCAGGTGCTGAAGTCCTTCTCCGCGCCCGTCAGGAGCGCCTGGAGATCGCCCATCATCCAGTTGGCCACTTTCTTCGCCTCGCCACCCGCCGCGACGGCCGCCTCGAAGTAGTCCGCACTCGCCCGGCCCTGGGTGAGGCCCCCCGCGTCGTACGCGGACAGTCCGTACTGGCCTTGAAAGCGCCGCCCGCGTGCCACGGGCAGTTCCGGCAGGGTCTCGCGAATGCGCTGTTCCCAGGTTTCGTCCACGGCCACGGGGACCAGGTCGGGTTCCGGAAAATAGCGGTAATCGTGGGCGCTTTCTTTCTGGCGCTGGGAGAACGTGATGCTGCGTTCGGCATCCCAGCCGCGCGTTTCCTGCACCACGCTGCCGCCTTCCTCCAGCACACCAATCTGGCGCGCGATTTCGTATTCGATGGCTTTCATCGTGCCGCTGAATGAGGCGACGTTCTTGACTTCGGTTTTGGTACCGAGCGTTAGCTGGCCTTTGGGCCGCACGCTGATGTTGGCTTCGGCGCGGAGCGAACCTTCTTCCATGTTGCAGTCGCTCACGTCGAGGTACTGGAGGATCTGCTTCAGCGTGGTCAGGTACGCGTAGGCTTCCTTGGCGCTGTGGATGTCGGGATGCGTGACAATCTCGAGCAGCGGCACCCCGGCCCGGTTGAAATCCACGCCACTGAACCCGCCACCGATGGTGTGCGTGTTGCGCGCCGTATCTTCTTCCATGTGCGCGCGAATGATCCGAATCTGCCTGGTTTCGCCGTCCACGTCGATCTCAAGACAACCGTCGTGGCAGAGCGGGAGATCATACTGGCTTATCTGATAGTTCTTGGCAAGGTCCGGGTAAAAATAGTTCTTACGGTCCAGTTTGGACCAGCGCGAGATGCTGCAGTCCAAGGCCAGGCCGACGGCCACCGACTTATTGACCATGTCGCGGTTTAGCACCGGCAGGGCGCCGGGCATGCCCAGGCAAATCGGACACACGTTGGTATTCGGCGGCGCATGAAAGTTCGTGCTGCACGAACAGAAGACCTTCGCCTTGCTGTTCAGCTCGACGTGCACTTCCATGCCTATGACTGCTTCGTACTCCATAACTTCCTTCAACGACCTTCTGTAGCGCCCGGCCTCTGTGCCGGGCGTGATGACGCAGCACACGCCAGAATCTTCGGCCAATCCCCGGTCTCGCGAAAAGCCAGGCCGGCGCTGCATGTTCGCGTCCGGCACAGAGACCGGACGCTACTATGCGCTTTCTTTGGTAATCGCGCGCTCGGCGAGGGCGCGATTACTATTGGCGCGCATGGGACTTCAGGGCTGGTTTGCCCATATCAAAGCCGCGGTGTTGTTCATAACAATGTGCGATGCGCAACACGGTTTCTTCCTCAAACGGCCGTCCCAGGATCTGCAATCCGGCGGGCAGGCCGGCCTCCGTCACTCCGCACGGCACGGAGACGCCAGGGAGAGCGGCCAAATTGGCGGAGATGGTGTAGATGTCGCTCAGGTACATTTCGAGCGGGTCGCTTTTGGCCCCGAAGGCAAAGGCCGGCGTGGGCGACGTCGGCCCGACGATGGCATCACAATGTTCAAACGCTTGATCAAAATCACGCTTTATGAGGGCGCGCACTTTCTGGGCCTTCAGGTAATAGGCGTCGTAATAGCCGCTCGAGAGCACATAGGTCCCCAGCAGAATGCGCCGCTGCACTTCCTGGCCAAACCCCTCGCTCTTGGTCCGCACGTACATCTCGCGGATGTTCCGCGCGTCTTTATAGCGGTAGCCGTAGCGCACTCCATCGAAGCGCGCCAGATTGGCGCTCGCCTCAGCGGTGGCGATGATGTAGTAGACGGCAACCCCGTACCCTGTATGCGGCAACGACACTTCCACCACTTCCGCCCCCTGGGCACGCAAGACATCCACCGCCAGTTCCACGCGCTGCCGCATTTCCGGTCCGAGGTCTTCGGTGAAAAACTCCCGTGGCAGCCCGAGCCGCAGGCCGCGAACATCGCCAGTGAGCGCCTTTGTGAAATCAGGGACAGGGAGGGGCGCCGAGGTGGCGTCGTGAGGATCCTGGCCGCAGAGGGCATTCAGCACCACGGCCGCATCCCGAACGTCCTTCGTCAATGGCCCAATCTGATCCAGCGAAGACGCAAAAGCCACGAGCCCGTATCGGGACACGCGGCCATAGGTGGGCTTGACGCCTACGCACCCGCAGAGGGCGGCCGGCTGGCGAATTGACCCGCCGGTGTCGCTTCCAATCGAGAAGGCGCACTCATCGGCGGCGACAGACGCCGCGGATCCGCCACTCGAGCCGCCCGGCACACAGTCGAGGTTCCAGGGGTTGCGCGTGCGCTTGATCGAGCTGTTCTCGGTGGACGAACCCATCGCGAACTCGTCCATGTTGACTTTGCCCAGAAAGATGGCGCCCGCATTGGCTAGGCGCTGGACGGCTGTGGCGTCATACGGGCTGCGAAATCCGTTCAGAATACGGGAGCCGCAGGTGGTGTGGCCCTGCTGCGTGCAGAGCACTTCTTTCAATGAAACCGGCGCGCCAGCCAGCGGGCCGGGGTCATCGCCGCGCTGCACGGCGGCGTCAACTTCCGCCGCCTGGGCCAGTGCGGAGTCCTGCCAGACTTGGGTATACGCGTCGACCTTGCCATCTGCCTCCCGGATCCGGCCAAGGTAGGATTCCACCACCGCCGCCGCGGTGATGTCACCGGCCACGACGGCCCGGCGCGTTTCCCAAGCCGTCTTCTGATACCAAGGTGTCATGGCTCCTCGGTCTCCAGGATTTTGGGAACGAGGAAGTATTCGCCGTCGTGGAGCGGCGCATTCGCCAGGGCGGCCTCGCGGGGCAGGGAATCACCCACTTCATCCCCCCGGAAAACGTTGGTCAGATCCAAAGCGTGCATCATCGGCTCGACCCAGGAAGTGTCCAGCGCGTTCAGTTTATCCATGTAGGCCAGGATTTCGTCCATCTCGTGAACAAGCCGTTCCTTTGCGGCTTGATCGAGTTCGAGCTGGGCCAGCCCGGCCACATATTCGACATCCTGCAGCGTGATTTTACTCATGAGAATCCTTTCGAAGGAAAGGGAAGCGGTAGGGGCAAAGGATAACATACAGGACGGCGGAAGTGCGAAGGATGAAGGGGGAAAACAAAAAGAATAAGATGTCGCTTGTAATGGGGGCGATTCGTCCAACTGAAGCGGCGCACTGTGCCACGTGGAGATGCAGGTGGATTGTTCCAGTCTTTCCAGGGATTATGTGACGGTCGAGACACAGGGATACCGGGGCTATGTCCGGAAGGACTACTCGGATGAACTTCTGGGCATGTTGATCCAGAACGCCGCGGGCAAGTTCTTGGGCCTGCGGATTCCAGCCGGAAATGCGCTTCAGCCTGAATCCGCGTCGCCGAAGGGCGGCCACGGTTTGGGCGCTACGCCCCCCGGCGCGGCAGTCCATCTGGAACTGATACCTCGCCTGAGCGCGGGACGGGGAGAGGTGCGCCATGTTCAGTACTCGGGAGGTACGGCGGTCCTGCGACAAGGACTGCGTGGGGGGATGATGCGCTGGCTGCGTGACCGATATCTCTTTTACCCGCGCATGCTCTCAGAGTTTGTCGCTCTCTTGCTGGCACGAGAGCGAGGCCTCCCGGTTCCGCAGCCGCTGGGGGTCCTCTGGCGGCGCCGGGGGATTATTTGCCGCGGCTGGCTCGCGACTGCCTGGATCGAAGGGGAGGATCTGGATGTGTGTTTAGGGACCGCAAGAGAACACGACGCTACGCTCAGACAATGCGGGGCCGTAATCCGGCAGATGCACGATGCCGGGCTGTATCACGCGGACTTGCAAGTGAAGAACATTCGAATTTCGCCGGAAGGTCCGATACTGATGGATTTTGATGGCGCAAAGTTCAGAAAACAACTCTCCATGCTGGCGCGCGCCCGGAATCTCCTGCGCTTTCGCCGCTCGCTTGAAAAGAACGGCCTGTCTCTGCATTATTTTAGGCCCTTGTGCGAGGGATACGGCGAAGTCCGCCTGCCCTCCTGGTTGCAGTTGCTCTACACTGTGAAGGGCCGCGTGTCTGACCAGCTCAGCGGCCGTAAAAGCATACATGACTGACGCGTTAACTCTAGGCCACTCCGTGCTGACCAAGCGTGGATTTTCCCGGATCTATCTGACGGATGAGCTTTCGCTCGACCAGCTTGATGCCCTGCTCGCCCAGCCGGGGGAACCGCTGAAGTCGCACCACAAGCGGCATGTGCGCCGGGTCGAAGCCTATCTCATCAAGGAAAGTCTGCTGGGGTGGGGCCTCGGCATGATCCGCCACACTTTTCAGCGCAGCCGCTACCGCCGGGCTTGGACTGCCTCGCACTATCTTCGCGACCACGGCATCGGCGCGCCCCGCCCCGTCGCGTTTGTCGAGAAGCGGTTTGCCGGTATCATCGCGGGAAATCTGCTGGTGAGCGAATTCCTCGAGAACTACCGGAACGTCGAGGATTTCTTGTACGCCTTAATCCAACGGGGCGCGGGGCGCGACACGATCATGAGTTTCCTGCTGGATCTTGCCGCGGCCGTGAACCAGTTGCCGGAGGTCAATGCCTATCACGCGGACCTCTCGGGAAAGAACATCTTCACGCGCGACGGCAAACATTTTGTCTTCATTGACCTGGACGCGGTCGAGTTGAACCGCTCCTATGACGACGCGTTGCGCCTCAAGAACCATGTCCAGCTCTACGATTCCTTCTGCGACCTGCTGAACGATACGATGCTCGTGCCCTTCCTCGAACGGATGCTCCCGCCCCACCTCGATCCCCGTGTTTGGATGCCCAAGGTGCGCAAAGCCCAGCGGCATCGCCGCTCCCGCACGGAAGCGCGCGGGAAATAGAGTCGTCCATTCGTGTTCGGTTTGAGGTGTCCGCATTGACGCTCCTGGATTCCCGCCTTCGCGGGAATGACGGTATTTATTGATCTATTTCTACTATTATTCGTCATTCCCGCGAAGGCGGGAATCCAGAAGCGTTCGCGCAACCGTCAAGGCTGAGGTGGAAACTGGTGGGAATGAGCGGTAAACTTGCCTTGACTGAACACAAATGTGGAGCCGTCCTGTCTGGCAACTGAGAAGTGGACGATCACGGCAAGGGGTCAAGTGTAAATTCGTGCAGCTTCTCGCCCGCGCCGCGCGAACAAACAATGCGAAGTGCCGTGATACCCGGCGCCAATTCGCGCAATGCCTGCAAATCCAGGCTTGCCCGCGCGCTCATGCCGGACTGCACCCGGATCGGTTCTTGAAAATTGGCGGCCATGCCCTTACGTTTCCAGAAAGAAGTTGCCGTGGAATAGAGGTGAAAGCCAGTACTTCCCGTTTCCCGGAGGTACAGATCCACACCATAGGCATCGCGGTTACGCGCCTTGGCATCCGCGGTGACCCACGGCACGTACCACGTGATGGTGGTGAGCGTCTTGTTGTGGCATTCGAGCGATATTGGTTCTCCCGGACGGGCGGGCGGTTGGGATGTGAAGGTGACGACGCTTCCCCAAGTTTTGTAGTAGAAAGCGCCGCACACCCCGATGACCAGCGTCACGCCAGCCACGAACAGGGTGAGCCGGTTTTCTTCCCAGAAACGGCGTGTGGGGCTTTTTTCCGGGACATCCACTTCCGTCGCGTATTGTTCCACGGGCAGGTCAACAAAGCCGCCGAGGGTTTCCGCCTTCTCCGCTTGGAGCAGGTGATTCAAATGATCGATCTCCATTCTCAGGCCCTCGATTTGTTCCAGCAGGGCCCGATTTCGATCATTGACTTTCTGCGGGGACCACCGCCCTGAGCCGGCCAGATCCAGGAGGCGTTCCTGCTTTTGCAGCGCCTGGCGGAGTTCAGCGGCCCAGCGGGTCAAGAGCGTCTGGGACTGTTGCCGCAATTGCTTAAGGTGGGTCTCCGCCGCATAGATGTGGGCATCGTACGTAGTTTCTTTGAACTGCCGTTGTTCCGCGTCGAGCCGGCCCTGGGCCGCGGCCGCGGTGACTATGCCTTCCATGCGGCGCGCTTTCTCACGCCAGGAAAGGACCAGCCGGAGCTGCCGCTGCAGTTCATCACTTGTCACGGCCATTGTGCGCTTTCAAGGCGGCGCCCACAAAGGCGCGAAAGAGGGGTTGCGGCTGGAGCGGCGTGCTCTTGAATTCGGGATGGAATTGGGAGGCGCAGAACCACGGATGGTCGCGCAGTTCCATAATCTCGACAAGGTCATGATCGCCCTTGGGATGAACACCGCTGACCACCATGCCCGCGTCGTTCACCATGCGTTCCCAGTACGCATTGTTGAATTCATAGCGGTGGCGGTGCCGTTCCTGGATCACGTCCGCGCCATACGCTTCGTGCGCAAACGTTGCGGGCTGCAATTCGCAGCGGTAGGCGCCCAGCCGCATCGTGCCGCCCATGTCTTTGACGCCGCGCTGCTCCGAGAGCAATGAAATGACCGGGTCCGGCGTCTCGGCGTTGAATTCAGTCGAGTGCGCCTCTTTCAGGCCAAGAACATCCCGTGCGATTTCGATGACGGCCACTTGCATCCCGAGGCAAATGCCGAAAAAGGGCCGCTTCGCTTCGCGGACGTATTGGATGGTCCGGATCTTGCCTTCGATCACACGCCCGCCAAAGCCGGGGCCGACCAGGATGCCATCAAAGCTGTCCAGCACTTCGCTCGGCTCGGCGCCGCGCTCAAATTGCTCGGAATCTACCCACTGGACGCGCACGCGGCAGTCATTTGCGATACCCGCGTGCACGAAAGCTTCGTTAATGCTCTTATAGGCATCGTCATGCCCGACGTATTTGCCGACGGCCGCGATCTTGACCTCCTGCTTCGGATTCTTCAGGCACTCCACCATCTGCGTCCATTCGTGAAGGTCTGTATGCGGTGCATTAAGATTGAGCAACCGCAACACCGCCTCGGCCAGGCCCTGCCGATGGAAATTGAGTGGAATAGCATAGAGGGGCGACACGTCGGGCGCACTGATGATGGCGTCATCCGTCACATCGCAGAACATGGCGATCTTGTGGCGCTGATCGCGCGAGAGCGAGTGCGTCCCCGTACGGCAGACGATGATGTGGGGCTGGATGCCGATATCGCGCAGGGCGCGCACACTGTGCTGCGTGGGTTTTGTTTTGAGTTCCCCCGCCGCTTCGATGAAGGGGACAAGCGTGACGTGTACAAAGCAACAATTAGGCGGACCAACCTCGAGGCGGAACTGGCGAAGTGCTTCCAGAAAGGGCAGGCTCTCGATGTCGCCGACGGTGCC
>JACPGD010000473.1:0-411 GCA_016182645.1 Candidatus Hydrogenedentota bacterium
CGCCGCACAGCATTTCGACTTCAAGGATCCCCGCACCTTTCTCACGTCCGGCAGCATGGGTACCATGGGTTATGGCCTGCCGTCCGCCATCGGCGCCCAGGTTGGCGCACCCGGAAAGCTCGTCATCGACGTCGATGGCGACGGCAGTATCCGGATGAACCTTGGCGAAATGGAGACCTGCACGACGTACGATTTGCCGGTGAAAATCCTGCTGCTCAATAATTTGGGCGACGGCATGGTCGTGCAATGGCAGACGCTCTACTACCAAAGCCGCTACTCCGGAACCGACAAGTCGCTCCACGCCAAGGATTTCGTGAAATCGGCCGAGGCCGACGGCTTCAAGTTCGCCCGCCGCGTCTCGAAGCAGGAGGACCTCAAGAAGACCATCCAAGAATGGCTGGCCTTCAAGGG
>JACPGD010000473.1:429-11634 GCA_016182645.1 Candidatus Hydrogenedentota bacterium
GGCATGGCCTACAAGGACATGATCACCGGCCCTTACATCGAAGCGCGCGACAAGGCCCCAGAAGAGATCCGCCTAGACACTTCCAGCGCGTTCTAGCGAATCCGAATTGCAACCGTCAGTAGTGCCGCGCTCGCCGAGCGCGGCACTTTCGCTAAGCCGCCCCCAAACATCTCACTGTATTGAGCAAATTTACTCAACGTATTGAGTAAAACTCCAACATTTTCAACCACAACAACTTATGTGCCTGAATTCATCTGAACGCCCAACCTCCAACACAACCCAGATAAAGCATGGCTGCCACCGCCAGGGGGACGTACAACCTGTTTGAAGAGGTATCGCCTGACAATCTCGCCTCTCGAGCTCCAAAGAAGAGACCGGCGGCGAGAAGCGCGAGGCCAATCCCCGCGTACAGGAAATGCGGCAGGAGCGGCGCGGGGGCGGGAAGGGATTTCGCGGCAATGGCGAGGGCCGTTTCGGTGCCGTCAGGCGATTTCAGCGCCCAGGGTAGAAACCCGCCCCAAGTGGAAATCTTTTCGATCCCTTTTGACATGTGCGCAGCCGCGACGATGACGGCCACGGGGAGCGCGAGACGCCGCCAGGCGAGGCGGAGCGTGGCTGCGCCGCCGAGCACGACGACGAGTCCACCCAAGACCATCCACAATGCCAGCGGATAGACTCCAAGATACCAGAGTCCCTTCAGCCACCCGGCCAAGGCAGGGCTGGCCATCCATTCACTGAGACGTTCCGGCAACCAGTCAAATGTCTCTTCCATGCGCGGCCATCCACTCACGACTTCGCTCATGACAAAACCAGACACCATCATGACGAACAAGGTCGTGGGCCAGGACGCATGAGGTTCCCGCGCATCAGCGGGGTCGAACGGCCTGCGCAACAGCAACTGCATGTTGTCAGGCCGGCAAGCTTTGATGCACTGCCCACAGAGTAGGCAATCCTTGTTGCTGTTAAGCTTTGGGGGGTTCAGCAAGCTGGGGCAACTGCGGGCGTTGACGCGCGTCCGGTTGTTTTTCGCGATACAGTATTTGGCCGCACACTGCGCACAGGCGCCCACGCCTGCGGGACGCACGGCCAGCATCCCTCCGCGCCCGTAGGTGCTCAGCAAGAGACCCACCGGACAGAACCCGCGGCAGAAGGCGCGATCCCGCCACAGCAACCCCACCACGGCGGCGCCCGTGAGCAGGCCGAACATGAAAAGCGCGGTGTACTTGGGGATCCGGTGCAGGGCGGCGCCTGACACGAGCAACTGCAATAGGAAGTAGAGAAAGACGATGAGCCAGCCCGCGCGGAGCGGACGCGACAGATTGAATTGTCTCACGCCCAATTTCGCCCCCGCCCGCTCAGTGATGTTGGCCACCAATTCGAGCGGGCAGACCATACACCAGGCGCGGCCAAGCAAGACGGCCATCCAAACCATGGACGGCCACCACAAGCCCCAGACAACCAGGGTGACGAGGTTGCTCTTGGCATAGAGTTTCGCATCAACGGCGTCTGGAACGTCGAAAGTCCATCCCAGAACCACAAGGACGGCAAACACAACTAGAAGCACGCCCTGAAATGCATAGGGAAAGCCGGGCCATAGTACCAAGGCCCGCACGGGAGACAAGGCGAAAAGATCCACTCCCTGGCGTCTCGTGGCGAGGCGCCCGGAACTCATGACCACCGGTTTGCCCACATACTTTCTCCGTGTGTCCCAAACTCGACCCCAGTGTGTCGCGTAGAGGATGGCCACGCCATTGCAAGGAGATTACACGCAAGCAATGTTTCGTCGGACGCTAGCTGCTCGCCGGTGTTGATTGGGGCAGCGAAACAGAGAACACGCTGCCGCTGCCTTCTTTGCTTTGAACGTGGATGGCGCCGCCATGAAGTTGAATGATTGCCGCGGCCAAGCTGAGACCCAGGCCGTGTCCGTCGCTGCTGCGGCTCTTGTCGGCGCGGTAGAAGCGATCAAAAATGAAGGGTTGAGCCTCGGCCGGGATTCCTATTCCGGAATCTGTTACGGAGAAGGTCACACGCTCCTTATCATGGCGCACCTCGACCGTCACGCGGCCCCCCTCGGGCGTGTACTTAATCGCGTTGTCCAGCAGGTTCGCGAGCGCCCTGCGCAAACGGCTTCTGTCTCCCAGCACCACGGCCTGGTCCGCACCGTGCAGTTGCATGGTGATTTGCTTTTCTCGCGCGGTGGCTTCAAAGAACTCGAAAAGCTCCGCACTGAGCTCGGAGATGTCCACGGGTGCAAATTGGGGCTGCACGATGCGCGTATTGATTTCGGAGAGATCCATGACGGTATTGAGCATGCCGAGTAGTTCCGCTGAATCCTGGACCATGGCGACCGTCAGGGATTCCTGTTCCTCACTGATCGGGCGTGAGGCCAGCAATCGCCCGGCGCCCAGATTGATACGCGCCAGCACCGTGCGCAAATCATGGGCCAGACTATCGTTCATTTCTCTCAGCTCGCGAACGAACAACTGGATGCGGTCGAGCATCAGGTTGAACGCCTGGGCCAGATGATCAAGCTCGCGATCGCGTGACGCCGGCTCGACCCGGGCCTCGAGGTTTCCCTCGGCTATCATCAATGCGGTGCTAGTCATATTCTTGAGAGGAAAGAGCGCCCGCTTAACGATAAACCAGCCGACAATCAAGGCAAAAACCAAGCCCAACACACCAAAGGTGAAGAACAACTGACGCAGATCGCGAATGGGCTGCATCTCCCGGGCGGTACGCAGCGCCACCTGAAGAATCATGCGTTCTGACAGCCGGGCGTAAAGCACCCGTGCCTGTTCCCGGCTATTACCGACGACGGCGCCGTCATAAAAGGGTTGCCCTGCCACCGCCGCCGACAACGCTGGCTGTTCCACTTCAAGGCCGGTCCACGCGCCAGCATCGCTTTCCGCCAGCAGGACGCCGCGCTCATCGAGCAAGCGGTAGAAAACCTGGTCGGTCCCTTCCGCGTGGGCCAGCCGGGTAAGCGTCTCCTGAATTCCGCTGATCGCGTTGAGCGAAAACAGCGAGGCAACTTCGCTGTGTTCATGACGCAGGCGCTCATCGACCCGGTGATGAACATTGGACACCATGGCCGTATACACGGCCAGAAAGCTAAACAGAGAGCACGCCCCCAACACCAGCGCGTGCAGGCAGCTCAGACGAAGAGCCAGCGAGGTTTTCGGGCTATTCTTCCTCTTCAAGGACATATCCAAAGCCCCGGATCGTCCGGATGCACGGCTTGCACCCTTTCACGATCAGTTTGTCGCGCAGCCGGCACATGCGCGTTTCCACGACATTCGTTGACGGGTCGAAGTCGTAGCCCCACACGTGCTGCAAGATGGCCGTTTTGGACACGACCTTCCCCGCGTTGCGCATAAGATACTCGAGTAGCGAGAACTCCCGCGCGTGCAG
This sequence comes from Candidatus Hydrogenedentota bacterium, assembly GCA_016182645.1. GTDB lineage: Bacteria > Hydrogenedentota > Hydrogenedentia > Hydrogenedentales > JACPGD01 > JACPGD01. The sequence continues at coordinate 3,841 of JACPGD010000473.1, forward strand.
CGCGATCTCCTTGCCATTTCTCTCCACTTTCCGGCGGAGCAGATCAAGACGGAGCGCGCCCACGGCGAGGTGTGACGGCTGGCTGGGACTGCCACGGCGTAAGATGGCCTGGAGCCGGGCCAGCAATTCCCCAAAGTCAAACGGCTTCACCAGGTAGTCGTCGCCCCCTGTCTGGAGACCTTGGATGCGTTCATCAACCGTCCGCTTGGCACTCAAAATGAGTATCGGCGTGTCGACGCCCTGGCCTCGAGCCTGCTCTATCACATGCAGGCCATCCAGCTTTGGCAACATGAGATCGAGGATGGCCACGTCGTATTCACCGGTGGTGAGCTCGTGATAGCCATCTTCCCCGTTGCCAACGTGCGTTACGGCATAGCCGGACTCGGTCAGGCCTTTCGTGATAAAGGCCGCGAGGCGGCTGTCGTCTTCAACCAGAAGAATATTCATGACCCGGATCACCCTCTCCTGTCTCGCCATGCCTGGCCTGATTCTTGTCAATGATAAAGCATTCAGCACGCGCCGCGCCTGCCCATTGGTCGGGCCCTTTGGTCGAGATTGCCTGATTGTAATGCAGAGGCAATGAACCTGTTATGTGCGATCTGTAATCTAGCTATTAATTGCGGGGGAACCGCCGTCGGGGGAGTTAAACGCGCGCAACAGCCCGGGGAACATCAGCCGCGCCGTAACACGCACCCTCACCCGAGACGCGCTCCCAGGTTCACTGGAGCCATTGCCAGGTGGATAACTTCTGGGGTCGAAGTGGGAACCGTGGGTTTCCAAAAGGAGAATCGGGGATGAACAAGAGCGCGAGACTTGGACGACACGCTGTATTTGCCGCCATAGCGGCGCTGCTCCTGGTGGGCTGTCCGCCGGGGACGGTCCCGGATCTAACAGGAATCATTGCCGGTACAGTCGTGGATGATGACACGGGCCAGCCGATAGCCAATGCGTCGGTGGCCACAGAGCCGGACAGCGCGGGGGACACGAGCGCCGCCGACGGGACTTATCAAATCGCCGACATCCCTGTCGGCGCGTACACAGTCATTGTCAGTGCCACCGGCTACGGTACCCAGGAATTCGTGGGCGTTTCCGTCGCCGTGGGCCAGACCACCACCCTGGACGCGCGCTTGGTCGCGCCCGCGGGAACCACCGGAGCGGTGACGGGCACGGTGATGAAGCACGACGCTCCAGACGACACGCCCTTGCCGGGTGCCACCGTGGCCTTGGTGGATGCCACCGCCCTGGCCGCTTCGGACAGTCAAACGCCGCTCGAAACCCTGGCCGCCACCAGCCCCTACACCGCGCTATCCGACGGGACGGGCGCCTTCGAGATTGAGGGAGTGTTGCCGGGATCGTACTTCATCCACGCGACGCCCGCCGCGGCCGACCTGGCCACGGTGCTGCCAGGCGGCGACAGTTCGCGCGAATCCTTCGAGGTCGCCGCGGGCAAAGCCGTCACGACCGTGGACATTGTTCTCTCCCAGCAGCCTTCGCCCAGTGCCAGCTTTGTCGGCACCGCTTTATGCCTGGGCTGCCACAACGGCACCGTCGCGCCGGACAAGACCGGCTACCGGCAGACGCTCCACGCCCTCGTCTACCGCGCGCCGGATCAAGCCAGTTCCATTCAGGATCTGAGCCCCTATCCCAATGCCAACGCCGCCCATGCGTACTTCAAGGACGGCAATGAACGCGACAATACCGGTGCCGGAGACGAATACGGACTGCGCCTAAACAGTGCCACCTTCCCCATGTTCACCACCACGAACCCCGCGGACGTGTACGACGTTTGGCTGGGCTTCGAGGAGGGCACGAGCAAGTATTTCATGCAATTCTCGGACGCGGCCGGTGAGGTGATGTCGGAAAAATACTACGTCGAGTTCACTTTCGGCGGACACGGTGTCTACAAGGAACGCTGGATTACGCGCGTCCGCGCCAACGGCGCCTATGACCCCGATCCCGCGGGAGGCGATTCCTCGTACTACGTTCTTCCCGTACAGTTTGACGAGAACCTGCAAGAGGGTGTGGAACCCTTCCACCCCTACAACTACACGAACTGGGGCCCGCCCGCTGCCGAAGCTGGACCCACGCGGACACCGGCCAAAGGCAAGTCGTTTGACCTGAATTGCGCGGGCTGCCACTTCACCGGTACCACGCTCGTCCGTGATACGAATGGTCTCTACCACGCCGATGCCGCCAATACGACCAATGCGGCGGGCATTATCGATTATGATGGCGATGGGACCAAGGACGAAATGGTCATCGGCTGTGAAGACTGCCACGGTCCGGGTTCGGAACACGTCACGGGCGGCTCGCCGCCGAAGCTGGTCCTCTCGCGCTATCTCTCCGCCGAACGTGATGCCATGCTCTGCGGCCGTTGCCACACGCGCGGAGCGGGCAAAGGGCATTTCACCGGCACTGAAGAGCACCCCGAGTACCCCTCGCGCGGGACAGACACCCTCGACTTCCCGGCGCCGGGCATCGGCTATGATGAGTTCGTGGCGGAGTTCCACAATGACGCCCCGGGGCTCTATGGTGACGCGGTGGGCCATTCACGCCAGCACCACCAGCAGTTTGTCGACTTGCAGAAATCGACCCACTACAAGAACCCTTACCAGCTTGTGGGTTGCAGCGAGTGTCACGACCTGCACAACCGCGACATCGGGCCCAGTCTGGCCATGAACGCCGAGAACAACGAACTCTGCCTGAGCTGCCATGCGCCCTATGGCTTCGGCCTGACCGGAGAATACTCCCTCCAGGCGGAAGGCGAGGCGGTGTCGCGGCACATGTTGGAAAATGCCGGCATGCCGGCGGGCTACGATCCGCTGAACCTCGCCGGGATTTCCACCGCCACGGGCGGCGTCGGCCAGTGCGCGACCTGCCACATGCCGAAGACCGCGGCCAGCCAATCGCGCTTCATCCACGAGCAGGTGAACGAACAGGGCCAGCCTTCCGGAGGCCGAATCCGCGGCGACATCTCGTCGCACGTATTCGACATCGTCACCCCGGCGGCGAGCCAGGTCCTTTTCAACACCGCGGCCTCGAACAAGCAAATGCCGAATAGTTGCGGGTCCTGCCACAACACGCTGGCAGCCGACGACCCGGACTACGCGTACAAACGATAATCCCACCCCCCTAACCCGCTGCAAGCGGCGGCTCAGCCTCCAGGCTGCGCCGCCGCTTGCGTCTTCCCGGGCCAGGGTCAGTCCTCCCATGCTGCCCATTACCACCTCTGGCCCCCGANGCCCCCGATCATGAGAGAATGATCAAAGAGCCAATACTGGAGGGACCGCCCGTGCGGATCGAGGAAACCGATGCGCTGATTGCCGTTGATGTGCAGAATGACTTCTGCCCCGGCGGCGCACTGCCCGTGCAGGGTGGGGCCAACGTAGTGCCTGCCATCAACCGCCTCTCCCCCACGTTTCACACGCTCGTCTTCTCGCGCGATTGGCACCCCCCGGATCATTGCAGCTTCAGCGACACGCCCGAGTTCCGCGACGGGAGCTGGCCGGTCCATTGTGTCCAGCACTCGCCCGGCGCGGAGTTCCACGGCGACCTCATCGTGCCACTGGACGCCAAAATCATCGACAAGGCGACCGAACCGGACACCGAAGACTACGATGCCTTTCAAGATAGTGACCTGACCGAGTACCTGCGCTCGCGCGGCGTGCGGCGCGTGTTTGTCGCCGGCCTCGCCACGGACTACTGCGTCAAGTTCACGGCCCTCTCCTCCGCGCGCGAAGGCTTCGAGACCTGGCTCGTGCTGGACGGCTGCCGCGGCGTGGCCGAAGCCACCACGAAAGCCGCCCTCGAGGAAATGAAGCAGGCAGGCGTGAAAACCTGCCGCTCGCCAGAACTGGAATAAGTCACCGCGTGCTCAGAGTAGTCGCGCACTCGCCGAGCGCGCGACTCGATCCAGTCGCAGCCCCAAACAGATCCAGAAAGACCGGGACCCTTCAGGAATCCGTTCGATCAGTCCGATCCGACCGATCAGTCCGAAGTCGCGCATACCAGTCGCGCGCTCGGCGAGCGCGCGACTACTCCGGACAACACAACAACGTATGGTCATTCTGAGCGAAGCGAAGAATCTCTTGCCACGCCCACCCAAACGACCGTTTCATCAGGAGCCTCAATGAAAGCAACTCTGCCCCCCTGGTTTCAACGCGAAGGTCTGGCGCTGCTGACCGACTTCTACCAACTCACCATGATGGCCGGGCAGATGAAAGAAGCGCGCGCGGACCGGCTGGCGTGCTTCGAGTATTTCTTTCGCTCGCTTCCCCCCACACCGGCTTTGCCGTCACCGCCGGCCTCGCTTCCTTCCTCGACTACCTTGAACACCTTCACTTCGACGAAGACGATCTCGCCTATCTGGGCGGCCTCGGCATCTTCGATAAACAGTTCTTGGAACGGCTGCGTGCGTTTCGACCCTCCTGTACGGTGTGCGCCATGCCCGAAGGCACCCTGGCCTTCCCCTATGAGCCGATTGTCACAGTCGAAGGGGCCATCTTCGAGGCACAACTCGTCGAGACAGCCCTGCTGAACCTCCTGAATTACCCGACGCTCATCGCCACGAAGGCCGCCCGCGTTTGCCTGGCGGCGAACGGCGACCCGGTCATGGAATTCGGCCTCCGCCGCGCCCACGGCCCCGACGGCGGCGTCAGCGGCAGCCGCGCCGCCTACATCGGCGGGTGCACATCCACCAGCAACGTCATGGCCGGGAAGCTTTACGGCATCCCGGTTGCCGGCACCCACGCGCACAGTTGGGTCATGAGCTTCCCCAGCGAACTCGAGGCCTTTCGCGCCTTCGCCCGGCACTACCCGAACCAGTGCACGCTGCTCGTCGACACCTACGACACCGTCAGCAGCGGCATCCCCAATGCCGTCCGTGTCTTTCTGGGAATGCGCGAAGAAGGCCACAACGTGCGGCCCGCGATCCGTCTCGATTCGGGCGACCTCGCCAAACTCAGCAACATCGCCCACGCCGCCTTCCGCGAAGCCGGCTTCGACAATCCGCTGATTGTCGGCTCGAACGACCTCGACGAAGACCTGATCGCCGACCTCAAACGCCAAGGCGCCAAGATCAACGCCTGGGGCGTCGGCACCCACCTCATCACCGCGCATGACTGCCCCGCCCTCAGCGGCGTCTACAAACTCGCCGCCATCCACACCGGCGAACAATGGCAGCCGCGCATGAAACTCACCAGTAACCCGGAGAAGGCGACGGACCCCGGGCGGAAAGAACTGGTCCGTTTCTTTGACGAGTCAGGCCACCCCGTCGACGACGTGATGTACGCACGAGATGAACCAATTCCCGAACCGGCCAAAGTGCTCTGCCGCTCACGAATGCATCCAGAACGGGACATCCACCTTCAGGGGGCCGTTCGCAGTCAACGACTACTGGAAACAGTCTTCGAAGACGGCGTGCGCAAATACGAGACACCGCCGCTCCAAGAAATCCGCGCCCACGCCCAACACCAGATTGCCTCCCTCCCTGACGAATACAAGCGCCTCCGCAACCCGGGAATCTACCACAATTACCTCTCCCCCGCCATCGGCAACTTGAAGGAGCACATGCTGGCGCACCCGGAACAAGCCTGACAGGACCTGTGCGGGGAGGCCGAGCGTATGCGCGAGCCGGTTCCCCGCTCGTTCCCGCTCGTTCCCAAGTTCCCACTCGTTCCCCCTCGTTCCCAAGTTGTACTTTCCCCCTCGTTCCCAAGTTCCCCCTCATTCCCAAGTTGTACTTGGCCCCCTCGTTCCCAAGTTGTACTTGGGAACGCACTTGCACGAAAAGCTGAGCTTTGAGTGCGGTGTAACACCCGAGACCCCAGCGGTCAGCAAGCGAAGTACAACTTCGCGCGCAGGGGGCGTTCCCAAGTACAACTTGGGAACGAGCGAACGAGCGAGTCACGAGCGAGAAACGAGCGGGTAACGAGGGGGGATCCGTCAAAATGAAAGACGGGAGCCGTCTGAATTCTTGTCACAAATCCGCTGCCAATGGCACTTTCTAACAACGAAAGTTGCCGGTATGATGGATGGAGAGGATCGTAAATGGACCCAACAGAGATCAACGGGCTGATTGAGTCGGCGCGAGGGGGAGACTGGGGCTCTTAAGAACAACTGATCCATGCCTACGGCGGATCAGTGCTGGCCGCGGCGTATGCGGACGTCGGCGATTTCACCATAGCCGAAGACATCGGACAAGATGCCTTTCTGGTCGGCTTTGAGCGTCTGAGTTCGCTGCGCAAGCCCGCCATCTTTGGCGCCTGGATTCGCGGCATCGCAAGGAACCTGTGCCTGCGCTGGCGCCGGAGCGAAGCCTACCGCGCGCGTCTTGAACAAGAGGCCGGCGCGCTGCGGGAACGGCTGGGCTATGAAGCGCCGCCGAATGCCGCGGACAACCTGGCGCGCGATGAAACGGCATCGCTGATCCAACGGACATTGCACACCTTGTCCAGGGACGAACGCGAAGCCTTGCTGCTCTTCTATCTTGAGGGAAAATCCACCGCGCAGGCGGCGGAACTGGCGGGAATTTCGGCGGTGGCGATGCGAAAGCGGGTCCAACGCGCCCGCGACCGGATGCGCGATCAGCTCACGGCGGAGTTGGAGGAGGGGTTGCGCCTGTCCGGTGACCGGCACCGCCTGGCCAAGCGCGTGGCCCTGGCATTGCCTCTTGGCGCGGCGTATTCGCACATGGCGGCTTCCGCGAGCGTGGTGCCCGGTGCCTTTGCCCTTGGTTACGCGCAACTGGCGGGACTGGCGGCCTCGTCCAGCGCCATGTTCAAGACCGCCGCGGCCGTGGCTGGAATCGGTATTCTGGGGCTAGGAATTGTCCTTACTCAATCGCCGCGGCACGCTGAGGACGGCGCGGTTCCGCCGCAAGTTGCTTCGACACCACACTCGATGGCATCCAGCCCCACCGCAGGCAAGCCGGGTCCGTTCATGGGGACTGCTGGCGACGGTCAGGATCCAAAGGGAACAGCCTCCGACGTGGCCACGACCATTACGGAGGCCCCAACCGCGGACACCGCCGGGGCGCGTATTCTGGCTGAAATTGCTGAGGCATACCGGCAGAAGAAGGCGCAATTGAAACAGTTCACCTTGTGTTTTGATGAGCGCACCGTCTTTGACGAGACCAACGTGATCGAGGACAATTACTGCATTATCAGCAACGGCGAAAAATTCAGGCTGGAAACCTCTTCCCGCACTGATGCGGCGGAGGCTGAGCTGCAGCAACTGAAGACATTCGACGGCGAGCAGCTCAGGACACTCTCGTACGGGGCCGGACGACCGGTACACGGCACAATCATGGCGCCAGCAAAGGGATTTGTTACGTATGATGATTTATTCTATAGTCCCGTTGGCCTTGCCGGATTTCTGGGTAGATCCGTGACCTGGGATGGTTCAATCTTGCCCTCGGATGTGGAGGCTTTCGCGAGACGCCCGCAGGCGCGGGTCGACGATACGGCGTCGATCGATGGACAACCGGCATATCTGATTGAATGGCAGAACCCCAATTCACCCTTGGGTTTCTCCTTTAGTCTCTGGCTTTCGAGGGACAAAAACTTCTCTCTGCTTCAGTGTACGTACGGAAACCGCAATCAAGCCGGAGATTGGTTGCGCAAGTTTGAGATAAAGAATGCGGATTTTCAGGAGTTGTTCCGCCCCAGCTGGAAATGGACTCTCTGACCGGGAAGAATATGTAGACGGTCAAAGAGGAACCATCCATGAACACGAACAAGCACCGGCGTCATTTTACAGCAGAAGAGAAGGTCAAGGTACTTCGGCGGCACCTCT
>JACPGD010000474.1 GCA_016182645.1 Candidatus Hydrogenedentota bacterium
ACAGCGAAGATAATTCTGCTTCATTGTAAATACTTGTGATATGCTGACTTAGGTTAGGGACAGTCGTTTGGTAGAGGTCGGCGATCTGACGTTGGGTCAGCCAGACCGTCTGGCCGTCCAGTGTAACCCGTAGATGGGTGGCTCCATCCTGGTAGATGATTAACTGCCCGGAAGAACTCCCCTCGTTTTCCATTGTCACACTCCTGTGCCGTGGATCCGCATATTAAGCCCGCGCCTTCGCCTCCTCCACGATCCGCATTAGCCGGCGCCCGTACTCGGTGTACGTCCGATAGAGCTGCTCGTCGCTATTGGCCTGCTGGCCGGTGTGGATGATGGCGGCGAGGTGCGGCTCGATGGAGAAACCGCCGTCGTAGCCGCGGGACAGGAGATCGCCGACGATTTCGCGGACGTAGCCCGGGCCGTCGCCGCAGTAGCAGTACTCTTCCTTTTCGGCGCCGGGCGCGCGCTTGGCGTCTTTGATGTGGACGTAGACGATGTCGGGATAGACCGCCCGGTAGTAATCCCAAGCGTCCTGGCCGTAGGAGACGGGATTGCCGGTGTCGAAGACCACTTTGAGCGCCGGGCTGTTCACTTCGGCCAGCAGGATATTGCTGTTCTCGGCGGACAGCCCGCCCCAGCCGCTGCAATTCTCGTGGGCCAGCATGATGCCGCCGTCTTCCGCCATCTTCGCCAAGGTTTTCATCCGGCTGATGGCCTCTTTGCGCCACTGATCGTCCGAGACAGGATGGTCCTTGTCGTTGGGATAGCTCATCACGCGGATGAACGGCACGTTCATTTGCCGCATGCGCGGGATGGCCCGCCGCAGGTCTTCAATGTCGATATCGGGATCGCACGTGATGGGCCGCGCCCAATTGGCGATGGCGCTGCCAAAACAGGAGACCTGCAGGCCCGCGTCATCAATCTTCGCGCGCACCTCGTCGTACTTGGCATCGGAAACCTGCGTAAAGTTTTGGCCATCCACCAGTCGCAGTTCGAGGTGTTTCCACCCCAGCTCCTGGTGCGCCTGGATTTGTCGCTCGATGGTCTGGCCTGCTTCGTCGGAAATGCCGGAAAAAAACATAGTGAGTTACCCCTCTCTTGGGCAGGAAAGCCCAAGCCGCGTGCCAATATTTATGAGGGGTATGATGCCGCCCCCGCGACGCCCGGGGCAAGTTGTGGTTTTGTCTGACCGGTCTGACCAGCCCGACTTGTCAGACCTTCCCGCAATTGACTCACTCGTCCACGTACAACACCGCCCGCTTGCCTTCGAGGTTATTGTAGATGCCCGGCGGCACGCGTACCACGATCTCTGTGAACTCGTCCGCGCCCACGGTAAGATCGAGCATATGTCCCCGGGTCGAATGACGGTGCCCCCGGTACACGGAACTAATCCGCCCCGCAATGCTTCGCGGTTGGCGCCCCCGTTCCTGCGGGCGCACCTGGTTTTCGACACGTTCGATCGGCGCGCGCCCCGCCACGGGATTCACATAGTCAAAGAAATCGTCTGCCACGGGAAGAATCCCCCGTTCGTACGGACACAGCTACAACCCATTTGTTATCTTACAAGACTCTTTTCGACTTTATTTCGGATTTCTTTACCACATAAAGTATTAATCAGTTCCAGCGCGAAATCCATGGCTGTGCCGGGCCCGCGGGATGTTATCGTTTTTCCATCTTTTTCCACAGGATTCCCGGTGTAATGCAGGCCGGGGTAGCGATCCGGCTCCAGAAACCCCGGGTACGAAGTAACCTTTTTCCCTTCGAGAAGCCCCGCTTCCGCCAGTACTTTCGGCGCCGCGCAGATGGCTGCGGTGAACGCGCCGCTCGCGGCCATCTTCTTTAAGAGGGCAATTACCCGCCTGTCCTCCTCGAGGTTCTCGGCGCCCGGCATGCCACCGGGCAGCACCACCATGTCATACTCCGACTCGAGGGCCGTATCCAGGCTCACATCCGGGACAATGCGCACGCCGCGGCTGGCCGTGACCGGCTGATCGTCCAGACCGGCAGTGACGACCTCGACGCCCGCCCGCCGCAAGAGGTCGATAATGGTGACCGCCTCCAGTTCCTCGCACCCATTTGCCAGGGGAACCAGCACCTTTGGCATGGTAGCGTCTCCTTGTGTGGTTGGGTTTCAGTCTAGTCACCGGGGGCACAGTAGTCAAAGGACTGCAAGGACTTCAGGGACTACAACGACAGCAGAGACGGAGGGGACAGCAGAAGAAGAAGGCGCCCGCTCTTTTCCTGAGTGCGGCATGCATGCTAGACTTCCGCGGCTTGGGGGCCAGAACCCCTTTGAAGTCCATGGGAGGTTGTGTTGAGGCGTTTTCTGCTGGTTTTCGCAGGGTTTTTCCTGCTTGTGGATCCGCCGGGGGCCGCACTCGAGGCCGGCACGGCCAAGGTCGAAATTACGCCGCCAGTGGGCACCCCCTTGAACGGTTTCGGGGATCGTCTGGGGCGCAGTTCGCTGGCCGTGCATGACCCGCTCTGGGCGCGCGCGCTGTATCTGACGGACGGGGAAACACAAGTCGCGTTGGTGAATACAGACCTTTGCATGATCAATCGCGAATTGCGCGACCGCGTGCTAGAACTCACTCCCACCGGCATCCCCCGCGAAAACATCATCCTGACTGCCACCCACACACACAATGGCCCCGGCGCCATGCACCGCTACCTTCCACTGCGCATCGTTTCGGGTGGCTTTAACCCCGAGATTCTCGAGGCGACGGCCCGCTCGATCAGCCAAGCTGTTCGCACCGCCCTGGAGAATAAACGGCGGGCAGCCATCGGCTATGGGGTGGGCAAGCAGCAGGTGCTGTCACAAAACCGGCGGCATCCCGGCGGGCCGATTGATGAGCAGATCGGTGTGTTGCGCGTGGACGACGCCGACGGGAATGCGCTCGCCCTCGTGGCCAATCTCGCGGCGCACCCCACGTCCGTCCCCGATAGCGATCATTACAGCATCTCCGCCGATTATCCGGGCTTCTACTATGACGAGCTGGAGCGGCTGTCCTCACCCGGTTGCGTCGCGATGCTGCTCAATGGCGCTGAGGGCGACCAAACCATTGGCAACCCCGAGAACCAGGAGGGCTGGGCGCGCACGGAGTCGGTGGGAAAGCTCCTGGCCGTCCGCGTGAAGGGCATCGCGAACCAAATAGCCTGCACCGACGCAAAACTGCGCGTCAATTCCGCGCAGCCCACGTTACCTCCGACGATTGCCGCGACTTTCCAGCCGAACACGGTTCTTCTCCAGACACTCGAAATCGACGACTTGCTGCTGACCTTCTTCCCCGGAGAGCCCACGGTCGAAATCGGATTGGCGCTGAGGCAACAAGCCCTGGCGCGCGGCTATGCGGCCCAGTTCAGCGTGGGCTTGGCGAACGACTACCTCATGTACTTCGTGCCGCAGCCGCGCTTTGTCGAGAAAACGTACGAAGCGGCCATGAACTATTACGGCCCCCGCATCGCCGAATGGTTCTACACGGAGTTCGGCAAGCTGATGAGCCGCCCGGGCCCCGAAACGCAGTCACTGCCGGCAGTGGCTGCCGCACAGGTGGAAGAATTGGAGGGCGGCATGCGCATCACGCTGGCGGGCACGCCGCGCGAGATCGGCCTGCAACGCGGCCTGGCTTTTGCCGAAGACTTCAAGGCGCGTTATCAGGCCCGCGTCACCGGTGCGCTGATTTCGCCGGATTTGCTCCCGGAAGGCTCGCTGTGGAAGCTCTGGCCAAACTTTCTTGATCCCGCGCCTGTCGCCGTACCCACGCTGGCCATGGCGGCGCGGCCGCTGTTGCAGGGCGTGCCGACCTCACTCTTCGACGAAATCGAAGGGATGGCCGAAGGCGCTCAAATGCCGTTCGACGCGCTGTGGTTGCTGCAACAGGCGGTGGATTTCAAGCAACGCAAGGAGCGCAGCGCCCTGTTTGATACGCCGCTCTGCACCATGTTCGCGGTCACGGGCGATCGCGCGGGCGCGGAGGGCCTTCTGCTTGCTCGAAACCTCGACTGGCCCGAACCGGAGACTCCGGTGATCGTGGAAGTGCGCCCGCGGGGGGGGCACCGCCTGGTGCAGGCCGGATTCACCTGGAACACTGGCGTCTACACGGGAATGAATGACGCCGGGCTGGTGCTGATGCTCGAGCGAGCGAAGCCGCTGGGCGATCCCTCGATGACCGGCCCGCCCATTGAACTGGTAGCGCGCCAGGTCTTGCAGGAAACGGGCAGTTTCGCCGAAGCCCTCGCGCAGCTTCGCGCCCACACGCACCTGCGCGGCTACACGGTGCTATTGGCCGGTAACGAAGCGGGCGAGCCGATGGCCGCCGTGCTTGAGTTCGGCAACCGCATTGTCACCCGGAGCCCGGAAGGCAACCTGCTGTTCGGGGTGGCGCCACAGAGCGACGCGGCCGACAACGCCGCCGCCGCGCGCTATGGCCGGTTAGGCGAACTCCTGGCCGCGGAACAAATCGTCGGGCGGCGCGAAATGGAAGAGATCCTGCGGGATACCGCGGGCAGTGAAGAACTGCTGCATGCCATCTGGAATGCGGACAGCCGCTACAGTGTCATCATGGAACCCCAAAAGCGCACCTTGCATGTGGCGTTCCGAAGTGCGCAGGGCGTATCCGGTGCTTATACCAGCGCTACGTTGAAGAGTGCCACGGACAGCCTGACTGTCCATGGAAGCCAAACTCAGGCTGCTCCCGCCACGGCCAGTCAAGCTGGCGGTGCCAGCCAAAGTGTTCCACAGAGTGGCACCCAGAATGGGATTGTATTCGAGCAACTCGATGATGAAACAGCGGCGGCGATTAGGGGGAGGGGCCGGCGATGAGTGAGACGGTCCGCAGCTTCACGCGTCCCGGCCTGCCGCGGACCCGCCGCCGCGCAGGCGGGCTCCTTCGATATGGCGTGCTTGCGTTGCTTCTGCTGTGCCTGCTCTGGGCGGGGTGGGTCACGCGGGACGCTCAGCCGCTGCATGCGCTAGTTCCGGTCCAGCAGGATTACCGCGTTTTCATCAATGACTTTCTCAACAAGCGCACGCAAATCGCCACCTCCGAGGTCTGGGCACTCGCGCCGGAAGGCTCCGCGATCGCCCAGATCCCCGCGCAGCTTTCAAGCAACTTCGGCATGCCTGAATGGGTCTTGAACAACCTCATCTACGGGGTCTGCTTGCTTTCCGGTAACGATCTTCAAACTTTCAGCGACATCCTTCTGGTCACCCGTATGACCCGCGTCGGCTGTTTGATCGAGCACTTCCATAATTTCCTCCCGGGCATCGATGAAGATCCGGCGGGCGGCCTCAACCTGCGCTTTGTGCCCGAGTCACACGTTTATTACGCCGTACGCGGCCGCGTCCTCATCGCCAGTCCCTCGCGCGACGCCCTGATCCGTTCGCTCACGCTCACCGCGGACCAGGCCCTGGGCGAAGCGGCCCTCGAAGAACAAATCAACGCGCCCGGCGCGGAGGATCTCAATGCGCATCTGCGCTTAGGCGCCGATGACCCGTTGGGCGATGTGTTTGAAGAGTTGTGGGTTGCACTGCGTCTTGGGCCCGCCCAGGCGCAATTGCGCTGCCGCGGCGGGCTGCAGCCGGCCTGGCGCCGGCGATTCGAGGCGGTCCTGGCCGATGTCACGCCGCAGAGCCTGCGCCCGGCGCCCGAGGGATTGCTGACACTCTCGGCGAATGTGGGCAAGCCACTGCCCGAAGTGTGGGCGGCCCTGAATGAAGCCTGGCCCGAGCCGTGGGGCCTGCACCAGCAGCTTTTCGGCTGGCTGGACACCCGTCAGGGGACGGGGGCGAGCGTGGGCACAATGCTGGCCGGACTGCTTGCGCAAACAGGTCCCGCCTGGGCACTCAGTTGGCATGGCATCGACACGCTGGCAATGATACCCACGCCGGAAATCGTGGCGGTGTTGCAGGCCGATCCCAGCCAGCTTGAGCAAGTCTTCGCAAACTGGCCGGAGCCGCCCGTGGAAACGCCCGCCTGGGAAAGCGTGCCGCGCTATGATGCCGCGCGCCAAGTGGTCTACCTGCCCATGCCCGGCGGCCCTTCCCTCGAACCGACCGCCGCCATTCAGGGCAACGGGCTTTTCCTCAGCAGCAGCCGGCGCGTCGCGGGCGAACTGCTCAGCAAACCCGTGGCAGGCGGGGTCATCGAGCGAAAAGGCAACCTCACTATTGACTTCTTTCCACAGCCTGCGCTTCAAGCCGTGGTGGATGCCGGTCTCGAGTTTGCTCACTTTGGCGCATTACGGGGCTACACCGTCGAGACCTTTCAGGCGGCCGCGGACCGATGGCTCGCAACAGCGCAAAAGTTGAAACGAATTTCAGTTTTTGCGCTCCACGATCAGGGCGTGCTCGAAGCCGAACTCACCGTGGAAATGAATCCGCGAGAATAAGGGCCACTCACGTCTCGCCCACAAGTCCAGGTTCCTAGCCTGTTTTGGCAGTCCGTTGCAAAAGTCCCGTTGCGCCCGTGCCTCTGTGCCGGGCGTCACTTGACATTGCGGATTTGCCCCCAATTTCACGTCCGGCACAGACCGGACGCTACCCTCTTGTCTTCTCCGGACTCTTGCGACGGGCTGCTAGCCTTTCCGGGCGCGCTTGCGAAAGACGGCGATAGCGCGCGCCAGATCGTCGTCCGTGATATCTCTGTGAAAGACCACGCGAATGCGTGTGGCCTCCATCGGCAGCACCAGCACGCCTTCGTCCGCCAGTGCGCCAACCCAGCCGTAGGCATCTTCCAGGTCGATGTAGAGAATATTCGTGGGGGACGGCAACGGAAACTGAAGGCCCTCCGCCTCCATCGCCTCGCGGAACTGTCGCGCGCGCCAGTGGTCTTCACGCAGGTCATCGATGTGGTGCTCCAGCGCGTACAGGCCCGCCGCCGCCAGGACGCCGGCCTGGCGCATGCCGCCGCCCAGGAGTTTCCGAAAACGGTGCGCCCGGTAGATGGTCTCGCGCGTCCCCAGCAGCAAGCTGCCCACGGGCGCCCCAAGTCCCTTCGAGAGACAGAAGCAAATGCTGTCGCACGACCGCGCGTACTCCTCCGCACTCCCGCCTGTCGCCACGGCCGCATTAAACAAGCGCGCGCCGTCGCAATGGAGACGCAGGCCGCGCTCGCGGCAGAGCCCCCCAATGGCCGCCACTTCTTCCGTCGTGTAGCACGCGCCACCCCCGCGGTTCGTGGTGTTCTCGATGGCCACGATGGTCGTGTGCGAGAAATGCGGGTCGTCGATTTGCACGATCTTGTCCGCGATCTGGTCCGGCGTTAATTTGCACAGCGTGTCCGGAATCGGGCAGGTAAGCAGGCCGCCAACCACGGCCACGTTCGCGGCCTCGTAGTGATATGGATGCGCGCCCTCGCTCAGGATGATCGTCTCGCCTGGACGCGTCTGCGCCAGGAAAGCACAGAGGTTCGCCATGGTGCCGCTCGGCACGAACAGCGCCGCTTCCTTGCCCAGCAGCTTGGCGGCGTGATCCTGCAAGGCATTAACAGTGGGGTCCTCCTGAAACACATCGTCCCCCACTTCCGCCGCTGCCATCGCCTCCCGCATCCCCGGCGAAGGCTTGGTCACGGTATCGCTGCGCAAGTCAATCATGAGAAATTTTTCCCTCCATGTCACACTCATGCGGCTGAAAACAAGAAGCATTCTACGGGTTTCGCCTGAATAGTGGAAGAAATGTTGTCCTTATAGTCCCCGCGGCTGTCCCCGTTGTCCCCGTTGTCCCTGTTGTCCCTGTTGTCCCTGAAGTCCTTTGCGTGATACTTTGTCTTACATCTCCTCCCAAAAACGCGAGAGAACAAGAACCCATCATGAAAGCAATCGTCTGGCATGGTCCGCGCGAAATGCGTCTTGAAGAGGCGCCCGAACCCACTGTGCGCCCCTGGGAAGCACTCCTTCGCATTGAGTCCTGTGGCGTGTGCGGTTCCGACATGCACTATTACCTCGATGGACGCATCGGTTCGCAGGTATTGCGTAAACCAACCATCCTTGGCCACGAGTATGCCGGCATTGTCGAGTCCGTCGGCGCGGAGGCCGACGCCGCCCTGGTGGGGAAGCGGGTTGCGGTCGAGCCGGGCATCCCCTGCATGAAATGCGAGTGGTGCCGCACGGGGCACTACAACGTCTGTACCAATATGTCCTTCCCCGGCGGGCCCGGTTGCAATGGCGCACTGTGCGAACGCATCGCCGTGCATGCCGCGTTCTGTTTTCCCGTGCCGGAAAGCATGATCGCGCCCGTGGCCGCCATGATCGAGCCGCTCGCCGTGGCGTTGCACACGGTCGAACTGGCGCAACTGACACCCGGTGCGTCCGTGGCCATCTTTGGTCTGGGGCCGATTGGTCTGCTCACGGCGAGGGTAGCGCGCTTTTCCGGCGCCGGTCTTATCATCGGTTCCGACTTGCACCCCTACCGTGTCGAGGCGGGCTGCCGCCACGGCGCCGATGTCACCTTCCAGGCCACCGCGGGGGACGCCGCAATGGGGGCGAGCGCGACGCTGGAACACATTCTGGGCATGACCCAGGGA
>JACPGD010000475.1 GCA_016182645.1 Candidatus Hydrogenedentota bacterium
GCGCACATGCCGAGATTTGTCGACGAGACGATTGGCGAATCAAGCGCACCCGCACCCGCTGGAAACCGATACGCCGATCTTGAAGGGTTCATGCAAAAGCCGCCCGCGGAGCGCTGGGCGTACTGGAAACAGGAGTTCGCGCGCTGCATCAAATGCTACGCCTGCCGCGCGGTCTGTCCCACGTGCTATTGCCCGCAGTGCATCGTCGACAAGAACCGGCCCGTCTGCGTGGACACGTCCGCGACATTGATGGGCAATTTCGCCTGGCAAATCACGCGCGCCTTCCACCAGGCGGGCCGCTGCACCGGCTGCGGCGAATGCACGCGCGCCTGTCCCGTGGGGATCAACCTCGCGTTGCTCAACAAATCGCTGGCCTATGCCGCCGAACATGAATTCGGCTACCGCGCGGGCGCCGCGCTCGACGCGCCACCACCCATCGGCGCCTACAGCCTCCAGGACAAGGAGGATTTCATTCGGTGAGTCAGCTTATCTCCCACAAATCACTGGAAGCGTTGTTATCAGAGCAACTCGCCCTGGGTGTTGACGTGGTCGCGCCCGTCCTGGTGACGCCAGGCCTCCCTCTTTACAGGCACATGCCGCCCGGGAGCGCGGACATCCTTGTTCGCGGTTTCAGTTCTAACGGCTTTGTCCGCCCCCGCAATTCCATCAAAGACTTCCTCTTCCCCCGGCACGAGACGCTCATGACGTACAGGCTCAGCGCCCACGACGTTGATCTTCACGAAGCGCCCTTGCCCGAGCAGCCCTTGCTGGTCCTCGGCGCCCACCCGTGCGACGCGGCGGCCCTCCCAATTCTGGATCACGTTTTTCACTGGGACTGCACGGACGCGGCGTATGAACAGCGGCGCGCCTTGACGACCGTCGTAACGCTGGCTTGCACCACACATGACGACGCCTGCTTCTGCACCTCGGTGGGTCTGGGTCCGGCCGCCGAGGCCGGCTCCGATGCGCTGCTGCTGCCGCTCGATGATGACACCTATGAAGTGCGTCCGCTTACGGACAAAGGCGCGGCACTTTTCAGGGGAAAGATGGAGACGTCTGAACGCATTGCGGAAGTGCCGCGAGGGCCGGAGACGCTGGTGGACCCGGAATGGATGCGGACTCATGCCGCGGAGCATTTTGAGGATACCGTGTGGGCGGAGATTTCGGCGCGATGTCTTGGCTGTGGCGTATGCGCCTATACCTGCCCCACATGCCACTGTTTCGACATTGTGGACGAGGGCAACGCCGCGGGCGGCTGCCGCGTCCGCAACTGGGACTCGTGCCAGTTCTGTCTCTTCACCGAGCATGCCTCAGGTCACAACCCGCGCTCGAAACAATCGCAACGCCAGCGCCAGCGTGTCTTTCACAAGTTTCACATCTACCCGGAACGCTTCGGCGCCATCCTCTGCACGGGGTGCGGGAATTGCGGCCGTAACTGCCCGGCCGGCCTTGGTATGTTGAATACGCTGTTGGAATTGAGCGAGGCGGCGGGCATGGAGCAACCATGATGACTTCGGGAAACCCGGTGCAGACACGGACGAGCACGGACCCACACGGAGAGGTCTGCCGGCATCTCTACACGCCGGACCTGATGCGCGTGCTCGAGGTGCGCCAGCACACGCCCGACGTCAAGTCGCTGCGGCTCGAATTCAAAGATCCGGCGCGCGTGGAACAATTCAGCTTCCGCGTTGGCCAATTTGGCATGTTCTCCGTCTTCGGTGCGGGCGAGTCCACGTTTAACATCTGCTCCAGCTCGAATTGGAAGGGCGTAATCGAGTGTTGCTTCCGGCGCGTCGGCCGCGTCACGCACGCGCTCTGGCAGGTTGAAGCGGGCGACACCATCGGCTTCCGCGGCCCCTACGGCAACAGCTATCCGATGGAAGCATGGGAGGGAAAGAACCTCCTTTTCATCGGCGGCGGCATCGCCATGCCGCCCATCCGCTGCGCGATCTGGTACGCACTCGAAAATCGGGCGAAGTACGGCGACATCACCATCGTCTACGGCGCGCGCACCCCGCGCGACCTCGTTTTTGTGGATGAACTTTCCGCTTGGGCCGCCCATCCACGCGTGCGCGTTATTCAGTGCGTCGATCCCGGCGGCGAAACGCCCGAATGGCGAGGCGAGATCGGCCTCATCCCGCACGTCGTCGACCGCGCTCAGATCCCCGCCGCCAACAGCATCGCCCTCGTCATCGGCCCGCCGATCATGATCAAATACACCCTGCCCGTCCTCGAAAAAATGGGCCTCGCCAAACCGGACATCTACACCAGCCTCGAAAACCGCATGAAATGCGGTCTCGGCAAATGTGGCCGCTGCAACTGCGGCCCCGTCTACGTTTGCAAAGACGGCCCCGTCTTCACCATGGAACAGCTCAGCCGGCTACCGATGGATTACTGATCTTGTGTTGTCACCCCGCGCCCCAGAAGATATAATCTCTCAAAGGAGACCGAATCGCCATGGTGCAACGCGTGCCCAACAGTCCCCACGAAGATCTCGCTGATACCATCTCTCAAGTCGAAGATGGCAAGCCTGTGCTCCTGGAGCACGAGGGCAAGCCGCTGGCTGCGGTTATCTCCGTGCGGGATGTCAAGTTGATTGAGGCAGAATGGAAGAACTCGAGGATCGCATCGACCGCGAGGAGGCCGCCAAAGCCCTTGCCGAAATCGCGAAAGAGGGTACGATTCCTTACGAAACCGTGAGACGC
>JACPGD010000469.1 GCA_016182645.1 Candidatus Hydrogenedentota bacterium
ACACGTGCAACACGTCGCGCTGTCCCAACCCGCAGAAGTGTTTCGTGGGCAAGGCGCGCCGCAGCATTGCCAAGGCGGACCTGCTCGTCGTGAACCACCACATGCTCTTTTCCGACATGGCCATCAAGCGGGAGATGGGAGATTTCACGGCGCTCGCCGTCCTGCCCGCCTACCGGCGCGTGATTTTCGACGAGGCGCACAGCATTGAGGATTCCGCCACCGAATATCTGGGCATCTCCGCCACGCTAATTGGCTCGCTCGCGACGCTGGGCCGCTTTCAACGCATGGAATATCAGCGGGAGCGCGGTCTCTTTCCCACATTGCGTGCCCGCTTGATGAAAGACTGTCCGATGCTGCGCGTCGACGAATACGACCAGATCCTGAAACTGACCGACGAACAGCTTGTGCCGGCGCTGCGTGAGCTGCGCGCGCAACTGAAGGACGCTTTTCAGGCCATTCGCGAATTGACCGCCATCAATTGCGGCCAAATTGGACGGGACATCAAATGGCGGCTGACAGCCGAAGTGCTGCGCGCGCCGGCCGTGCGCGCGGTGCACAATGAGTTTGTGTTGCCCGCCGTGCAAAGCGCGCGAGACTTCATCCGGCTAGGAGAGCGCCTGCTGAGGGAGCTCCAGAAGATACCCCCCGCGCCGGACGCCGATGAGCCGCCGATTGCCACGGAGATCTTCCAACTCAGCGGCTATCTGGGCCGTGTCGAGCGGATCGCCAACGCATTGGCGGAATGCACGAGCGAGGAATTGCTGCCGAACACCGTGCGCTGGGTCGAGATCGACAGCCACGCCGAGAACACCGTGCGCGTAGCGCGCTGCCCGCTCGAAGTGGGCAAGCCGCTCTCGGAATGGCTGTACGAGAATCTGAAGACTCTCGTGATGACCTCCGCAACATTGGCGGTCGAGGGGCAGTTCCGTTATCTCTTCAGCCGCCTCGGGCTTGATCTGACCGATATGGGCCGCATTGAGGCGGTGAGCCTGGATACGCCGTTTGATTTTGAGAAGCAGGCGCTGCTCGCCATCACGACGGACGTTCCCAATCCCACCGATGACGCCTTCAGAGAGGACTCAATCGAGTGCCTCCGGGCCGCCCTCGAGATTTCCCGTGGTCATGCCTTTGTGCTGTTTACCTCTTTCTCCAGTCTCGAGCACGCCTACCGCCGCCTGGCGAATGAACTGCGGGCCAAAGGCATCACGCCGCTCCAGCAGGGGGAAGCCGCCCGCACCCAATTGCTTGAACGTTTCCGCACGAATCCCTCGAGCGTGCTGTTCGCCACGGACAGTTTTTGGGAAGGCGTGGACGTTGCGGGTGAAGCGTTACAGTGTGTTATACTGCCAAAACTTCCATTTCGCGTCCCTACGGAACCCATTCTGGAAGCCCGCGCGGAGGCCATCGAAGCTGGGGGAGGCAACGCCTTCATGGAGTACAGCGTTCCGCAAGCGGTGATAAAATTCCGCCAGGGATTCGGACGTCTGATCCGGCGGCGCACCGATCGCGGTGTTGTGCTGATTCTGGATCGCCGCGTGCTCACCCGCCGCTATGGAAGGGCCTTCTTGAACTCGCTGCCGGCGATCCGTGTCGTGCGCGGCCCAAAACGCGGCGTGTTCCTGGCGTTAACTGAATTCTTCAACCCATCCACCGAGGAATAGCCATGCAAGACATCAAGATAGACATTTCCCGGGCAAAGGCCAGTGCCGTGGGCAAGGAACACGGAATAAGTCCCGATGAATTGCGCGAGATCGAGCCGCGCGTCCTCGCAGCGCATGACCTCCTGCGCCAGGAGCGGGCCGAGGGAAAATTCGGTTTCTACGACCTCTACCGTGACCAGGACACGTTTCGGCGCGTCAATGCAGTGGCGCAGGAGTTTCTCGGACGCCGTTATGATAATCTCGTCATCCTGGGAATTGGCGGCTCCGCCCTCGGGATTACCGCATTGAACACGGCCCTGAATCCTGCGTACTACAACGTCCTGAGCCGGGCGGGGCGGAAGGGATCACCGCGCTTATTTGTCATGGATAACATCGATCCGGTGACATTCCGGGCCATGCTGCGGTTGTGCAATCCAATGAAGACGCTCTACGTGGCCATCTCGAAATCGGGCGAGACGGCGGAGACGATGAGCCAGTTGATGATCGCCCTGGAAATCCTCGCGCGCAAACTGGGAAGGGAGGAAGTCCGAAACCACCTGGTGGTCATCACCAGCCCACGCGGGCACAGCCGCAGTCTGCTCCATCCCGTGGCCGACGAGTACGGCCTCACCTCGTTTGATATCCCGCCCAACGTTGGTGGCCGCTTTTCGGTGTTTTCCCCAGTGGGGCTATTTCCCGCCGCTCTCCTGGGCATCCCATTGGACGCACTGGCCGAGGGCTGCGCCGCGATGGACGAACGCTGCGCGAAAGCTTCCCTGCAAGAGAACCCCGCGTATTTGCGCGCGGCCGTGCAATACGTCTTGAACGAGCGCAAAGGCAAGCGCATTTCCGTCATGATGCCGTACGCCGATGGTCTGCGCGACGTCGCGGACTGGTACCGCCAGCTTTGGGCCGAAAGCCTGGGCAAACGCCTGAGCCTCACGGGAGAGGAGGTCTACGCCGGGCAAACACCGGTGAAGGCGCTTGGGGCAACGGACCAACACTCGCAGGTCCAACTCTATCGTGAAGGCCCCAATGACAAGATATTCTCGATTGTCGAGGTCACACGCTTTGAGAAGACCATGCGCATTCCGGAAGTGCTGCCGGGTATCGACGAACTGAGCTACCTGCGCGGTAAAACGATGAACAAGCTGATGAACGCTGAATTGCAGGGCACGCTCGACGCGCTCAAGGTGAGCCAGCGCCCCGTGATCCGCGTCATGCTGCCCCGGCTCAATGCGCACACCGTCGCGCAGTTGCTCTACATGCTCGAAGTGGAGACCGCCATGTCCGGCCGGCTTTACAATGTGAACACCTTTGATCAGCCGGGAGTGGAGGAGGGCAAGCGCATTGCCCGGCGCCTGATGGGAGGGCGGGGGTGAGTACGCCCATACCCGCAGCCCCGGAGTATGGCGTTGGCGGCGATCACGCGGCCGCACGGCGGGGGCGGCGGGCCTTCCGGTTCTGTGTCGCATTTTGTGTCGCGCTGACCCTGGTCCTTTGGTTCTCCGAGAACTATCTGCGCTACGACAAAAGCGAAAGCCAGTACCGGATGTCGCTCACCCACGAGGACCCTTCGGCGCGGCCCATCCTCCGGAACGTGGTCAAGCGCGATGCCGATCGCAATGCCTCTCCCCGCGCGCAGTACCTTGAAGCACTCGCCGCAGTCGAGGAGGATGACCTTGTACTGGCGCGCTACGATCAGGCCTACCGCCTCAATCCCAACGACCCCTTCCTGAGCATCAATTATGGCTGCCGCCTCTTCCTGGCAGGCCACTTCAGGGAGGCCCGCGAGCGCTTCCGGGAAGCGGGCATTCACCCACCGAAAAACGCCCTTCCACACTACCTCGAAGCCGCCGCACTGGCGGCCTCTGCCGCGGCGGACCACAATCTGAGTGAGGCGATTGCCCTGATTGTGCGCGCCAACAACAGTGGCGATCCTATCGTTTTCCCCGAGCCGCTGTGGCACGCCAGTCTCCCCACCGGGAACGATTGGTACGTTCGCCAGGAACGGCGCGTCGTTGATCTCTGCACAGCGCCGCTGCTCCGGTTGCGAAGCATCGTGCTTGAGGAGGCAGCCATCTCTCTCGAAAGCGGCCAGGCGCAGGACTGGGATTCCTGGCTCGACAAACTCCAGGTCATGGGCGCGCGCCTCCTCGGCGATTTGCAGACGCCGATAGAACAGATCCCCAGCGCCCGGGCAATCGCTGCGATACGGATCCAATTGGACAGCCTGGAGATGCGCAACAATCTTGCCCGGCGCTTCCACAATGCCCCAAGGCCAGACTTGGAACAACAGCACGCCCTTCTCGCACAAGCGCTTGACACGTTGACCCGCTTCGATGCTTCCAGGCAGCAAGGTGTGGAATCGCTGGCGGAACGCTATACCCGCCCGCTCTTCCTCGTGCTAAAGGGCTTACTGTTCTTATTGGTGGTGTACCTGTTGAGCGTTCTGGTCGTGCGCTTCGTGGACAGACGGCGGAGTACTTGGGCGCTCTCGCATGGTCTGGCGGCAGTCCTCATGCTGGTCCTCGGCGCCGTGGGGCTGCTTGCGGTGTTGACGCTTTTTGCCATGCTGCAGCGTCACGGCGCCCCGGCCGGTCTCGCACTCTCGCGACTGACCCAAGTCTGGTACGCCATTCTGGTCGTGCTCGTAGTGGCCGGCCTCATCTATCCCGTCCTGCACTTGCCTCGAGCGGAAACCCTGGCCGAGCGACTTGAAGTTTACGATGACGCGGGCATGGCCCTTCGGGAGTTGAAACGGCTGCGCCGCCGCGCCGCGGTTTCACTCGCCCGCCGCTATTACGGGCTCCTTCTGGGCATCTTTCTGTGCGTTCTCAGCGTGTGGGTGCTCGGCTACCGGATCTCTGAATCGCTCTATCCCTTCCAGGTGAAACTCCTCGTCCCGGGCCTGCGGTCTGAAGAGCACCAGGTGGTACGGTCGATCCAGGAACAGTTGAGCCATGCCAGCGTCCCCTAGGAAAAGGAGGACGCCTGGCAGGGAAGCGAATCCGCTCGGGGAGGCCGGTGATGTCGGGCCCTTACTCCTCGGCTGTATCCGCGGCGATGACGCCGCGAAGGCGATCTTCTACAACAGGTACAAGGACTTGATCGGAAAGGCCATCCTCCTGAAACTGGCACAGGTGGGCGCGCCGCCCAACATCCGGGACATGGTGGAAGACATCCGGCATGACCTCTTTGTGCGGCTGTGGGCAGACAACTGCCGGCTGCTCGCCCAATTAAAGCAACCGCGGTGCATCGATGCCTGGCTGACGACGGCCGCCCAGCGTTTCACGATTGACTGCTTGCGGCGGGCTGGCACGCGCCAGCGCCAGGAGACCGCGTCCGTCGCTGAAAAGCCCGCGGCCTATCAGGCCGCTTCTTTCGGCCCGGAGGAAGCTGAGCGCACCAAGTCATTGCGCGCGGCCCTCGATCACCTGGCGGACGAGGACCGCCTGATCATTACGTTGTACTACGTCGAAGGCTTGCGGTATGCGGACATTGCGGCTATCCTACGCATGAACATGAATACGGTGGCCGCCCGTCTGCGCCGGACCAAGCAGAAGCTCCTGCGGCTCCTGGTGGAGGATGGCCATGCTGGATGAACAAAACGCCGGCCACCTGAACGACGAACTCCTGGAGGCGTTTGTGCTGGGCCAGATGCCCGCCGAACTCGCCGGAGCCCCCCGCCGTCACCTTGAAAACTGTTCCCAGTGTACTGACAAATTGAACGAAAAGCGTCAAGAGATAAATCGGCTGACTGCCCTGTTGGGCCTGGCGCCGGACGCACCGGTCGAGGACTGCCTGGACGACTTGCCACTCGCCCGGTTCCTGGACGGCAGCAGCCCCGAAGACGAACGCTCCAGCGTTGTCGCACACCTGGCTCGCTGCCCGGAATGCCGGCGGCGCGCCGCTGGCTTGTACCGTACCGTCCAGCAAGCGAAGAGCGGTACGCTCGACTTCGAGACGGAACCCGTCGTACCGCAAATGGCGCCTTTCGTGCCCGCGCCATTTCCCGCGTCGCGCACGCGCAAGCGCCAGCAGCTTGGGGAGCGCCACACGGAGCCGGGGCACAAAAAGACGATTTCTGACGGGTAGCAATTGACAGTGGCGTAGGAAGCGCGATATACTCATTAATAAAGTAACTTAAACTGATAATTTTACGCCAGCCGTTGAAGATGTATATCTTTAATGGCTTGCGAGACGTTGTCCCGCCGTTGGAAATTGTAGGCACCGGATATCCACAGGAGGAGATGAGTCGGTGAGCGCCAACGAACAAAAAGCTTATACCACGTTTGAGGCGGCCAAGATCTGCCACGTCACCCACCACAGCATCAAGAACTGGATTAAGCAGGGCTTGATCAAGGCGTCCCGGACCCCTGGCGGGCATTACCGGATCCTGGAGGAGGATCTGGATAAGTTCCGGGAAAAGTACGATATGTTCCCGCGGGACAAGGGGCCAAGCAAGCGCCGGGTGATGGTGGTGGACGACGACCCCGATGCCTTGGCCCTGATGGAGAAGATTCTCACCGATGACGGGTTTGAACTGATAAAGGTGAGTAATGCGACGGAGGTGGGTTTAAAAGCCGCGCAATTGTCTCCCGATCTCATCTTGCTCGATTTCCTGATGCCGGAAATCAACGGATTCGAGGTCTGCAAGGCCCTGCGGGAGAACGAAATGACGCGCAGCATCCCTATCATGGCCGTCACTTGCCTGACGAAAGAACGCGATATCGAGCGTATCTTCTCCTGCGGCGCGGATGAGTATCTGCCGAAACCCTTCAAGGTCGATCAACTCCTGGAAAAGGTGCGCGATCTGATCGGCAAAGGACGCATCGTCGACTGACCGTGGCCACCGGCTGCCCATCGCACTGATTGCAAGCGCGGCGTCCTCGCCGCATTTTCCGAAACGCGGCGAGGGCGCCGCATTTTTGCCGTATTGCATTTCCGATTACGATTTCGATTAGGATGATGCATGAGTTACCAGCACGAACGGGTGAGACAGCACGCTGTCCATGGCCACCTTCTCTGTGAGTTATGCGTAAGAAACAAGCCTCCGGCGGCATAGAGCGCAAATTCCTCACCAGCATCCTGTGGGTTGGCGTCATTCCGATGGCGCTGGCCCTGGTGATCGGGTATGTTTTTGCCCGCGAGGGACAGCAGATCGCCGTCGAGCAAAATCTGTTTACGGCCGCGCGCAAGACCGCCGAAGGGGTCAACCTGGCCGTCCAGGTTCGCTTGCAGGTGTTGGGGCGCAGTTCGGTCGAGGACACTGTCATTCAGGCATTGGAGCAATTCGCCGCCGGCACGAACCCTGACCTCCAATCCGTGGTGAATGCATTGCACCGGGAGACGGAGCTGTCCGAGGAAACTGGTGCTTTCTATAGCCTGTACGACGCGTACGGCACCTTATTGGTGACCACGGGCGACATGGATCCTGAAGACAAGGTGCGGCCCGACTGGCCTGACGAAGTGACACACCCCCAGTTTGTCGATCTCGCGTATCTGGCGCCGATTGAACGCTGGGCGGTGCAATCCGCCGCGCCCGTCCACAATCTCCAGACGGGAGATCTGCTGGGGTTCCTGTCCAAGTCGGAGGACATTCAGGACCTGCTTGAGTTTGTTCTGGGGGGCGAGCAGAACAATGAAAGCGGGCTGATCAGGAGCGGGCTGAACCAGTATCAGATCGCCTATTTTGGCGAACGGGGCCGGTACCTGGTCCGCCTGAAAGATGAGAATGGCCAACGGCGTCTGTTTCTTGAGGAGATGGATGAGCGGCTGGCCCAGCGCATCCACCAATCCGAGTCGCCGGGCCACGATTCGCTCACGCTCTGGCAATACAACATGCACGGCGATTCCGGCCGCGTGTTGCTCGCGTACCACCAACTGTTCAATCAGGACATCTACGTCATCGTCTACCGGCCCATGTCGGAAGTCTTCTCGAATGTCAATCGCGCGGCGATGTTGTCGATCGTGGTGACGAGCCTGGTTATCGGGTTCTTCGTGGTCGTGACCTACCGCTTCGTGAACAACAATATCATTCGTCCGGTATCTCTCTTGAACGAAGGCGCCCAGATTATCCGCCAAGGCGACCTGGAACTGAAGCTGGTCATTGGGACGGGCGACGAAATCGAAGAGCTGGCCTCATCCTTCAACAAGATGGCGACCGCGCTCCGCCACAACATCAATCAACTTGAAGAATCGGAGGAGAAATACCGCAATCTCATCAATTCGATGCGGGATGGCATCTTCCAGACCAATGCCGATGGCGGTATCACGTTTATCAACCCCGCCGGTGTCGAGATCCTCGGCTACAAGTCTGCCCAGGACGTCATCGGCACCAATCTCCGGGAATTGTTCATCGAACAAATCGACTTTGCGCGCGTAACGAACGAGTTGGCGAAACATCGCTTCATTGAGCGCACACGGATCTGGATGCGCAAGGCCGGAGGCCGCTCGATTTGCGTGGAATTGTCCAGCAACCGGGTCTACGACGAAGCACGCGGCCTGCTCGGCATGGAAGGCACGTTCCGCGATGTCACCCAAAATGTGCGCCTGGAACAAGAGGCACGCGAGCGCTCGGAACGCATCGCGGCCATTAACCAGATTGCCAATGCCATCAATTCCAGTCTCGAAGCCGGGCGTGTGTACGAAAGCATCGTGGTTGAAGTCCGCAAGTTGGTCAATTTCGACTTTGCGGCCGTTTCGTTACTGAATCCGGATGGGGCCGGCTTCGTGACACGGCAGTTATGGCCGGAGCCGCTTGAGGAGCACGAACCGCCGCTACGGGCAGGCATTCCGGAAAGCTGCGCCGCGTGGGTCGGCCGGGAGCGCCGCTGCCTCATCGTGGACCGTCTGCGCGATGGCCAGCAGCCCTTCGCCGCGGATTTCCCCGACGAAATCCAAAGCTGTCTCTGTGTGCCGCTCTATGCCACCGGCAGAATCATCGGCTCGCTCAATCTGGGCGCGCGCGACACCGGCGTCTTCACCAAGTACGAGGCGGAAGTTCTCGAACAAATGGTCCCGCACGTGGCCGTGGCGATCCGCAATGCCCAGTTGCTCGAAAACCTCCAGCACAGCCTGGAGGAAGTAACGCGCGCGCGGGAAAAACTGCACGAGGCCAACGAGGAACTCAAGACGCTCGACGAAATGAAGACCAACCTCTTGTCAAACGTGTCGCATGAGTTGCGCACGCCGTTGGTGGCGGTGATGGGCTATACCGACATGATCCTGAATCGGAAGGCCGGCCCCATCAACGAAATGCAGGAAGAGTATCTGGGTATCAGTCTGCGCAACATCGAAAAGCTGGTCACACTCATCGAAAACCTGCTGGATTTCTCGCGCCTGCACCGGGGCACGGAAGAAATTGTCTTCGATACGCTTGATCTCGTGGATTGCGCGCGGACAAGCATACAAATCGTCAAGCCTCTCGCAGATGGCCGTGAAATCGACATCATCCTCAATACACCGGGAGAAGAGGTGCCCGTCGAAGGGGACAAGGGAAAACTCGGCCAAGTCTTCAACAACCTATTGTCCAATGCCGCCAAGTTCAATCATCCCGGCGGCAAAATCATTGTGGACATCAAACCGTCTGAAGATGTCGTGGACGTGACCGTGTCCGACACGGGCATCGGAATCCCGGAGGAGGCGCTGGACAAGATTTTCACGCGCTTCTACCAGTACGACGGCTCCTCAACGCGCAAATATGGCGGCACGGGGATCGGCCTGTCTATTGCCCAGGATATCATGCGCCTCCATGGCAGCCGGATTACGGTCACCAGCAAGGTGGGGCAGGGGAGCCAGTTCCGCTTCACCCTGCCGCTGAGCAACATCGTGCGCCAGACGCGCGAGGGGACAGCGCAAATGCGTCTGCCTACCGAGACGCATCTTCTGGTGGAACTGGTCTCGCAGGACCGCGCTCTGAGCGCCCAAATTCGCAACATGCTCATCTCCGAGGGAATGGACGTGATCCATGCGGCCTACCCGGCCGCGGCCATTTCGCTCGCCGGCAAATACAGCCCGGATTGCCTCGTCGTGGATACCGAGGCCGGCCCGACGGGGAGTGTGGTGCTGGAGGAGATCCTGTCCGATCCTGCCGCATCACAACTGCCCGTGGTGCTGCTGACAAACGACGACGACCTCTATCGCCGTTACCGGGGACAGGTCGCGGGACGGGTCAGGCGCGGGTTCCGCAAGAGCATGCTTTTGAGCGGCATTCACTACGCGCTGAGCAAAGGCTTGGCCGAAATCGAGCAGCTTGGGAACAAGGTACTTTGTGTTGACGACGATCAGGAGATTGTCACCTTCACCACGCGCTGCCTCGAAGCGGAGGGCCTCGAAACCGATCAGTGCGCGTCTGGCGAGGAAGCCCTCGAACGGCTCAAAAGCGGCGACTATTGGCTGGTGCTCCTTGATGTTGCGATGCCGGGGCTGGACGGCTGGGAGACCTGCGCGCGTATTAAAGGCGATCCCGCCTTGCGCGGTGTCCTGGTATACTTTGTCACGGCCAAGCCGATTGACAAGAGCCTGAGCCGAGTTCAGGAATGCGGCGCGGACGGCTACCTGCTTAAACCCTTCAAAGCCGAGGATCTGCTTGCGTTGGTCCAGGGCTTTGAAAGCCGTTTGGCGACCAAGCAATCGTGACGGCCAGCACACCCCGCATAGCCGTCGCGCCGGATCGCCCTTTCATCACGCTGTTGCGCTACAACCGTCCTTATTGGAAGGCATACGGCATTGGGGCCTGTCTTGCCGTCCTCTTCATCCTCTTCAGTCTGCTCACCCCCGTCATCATTGGACGGATTGTCGCTGGGTTTGAAAAGAACACGATGACGTATGCGCTGGTGATGGGGTACTTTTTCACGCTCATGGGACTCTCCATCGTGGAAGGCGTGGTCCGATATTTCCAGCGGAGGCTCATGATCGGCGCCTCCCGCCACTTCGAGTACGACTTGCGAAACGACTTGTTCCGGCACGTCGAGCGCCTCTCGCAACGCTTCTTCCACAAGAACCGCACGGGGGACATCATGGCCCGCGCCACGAGCGACATCAACTACGTCCGTGAGTTCATGGGGCCGGGCGTGATGGGGACCGCCGACATGGTCCGTGTACCCTTCACGCTCGGATACATGATTTACCTCAGTGGAAAACTGACCCTGTTTTCGCTGGTACCGCTGCCGCTGATCTCCGTCCTCGTCTACGCTTGCGTCTGGTACATGAACCGCCAGTCGAAGGTCGTCCAGGAGTTGTTCTCCCTGGTGACCTCGCGCGCCCAGGAGAACCTGGCGGGCGCCCGCGTCGTGAAGGCGTATGGCATCGCCGACCGCGAGTCACGTGACTTCCGCAAGGACTCGGAAAACTACATGCGCGCCAACATCAAGCTGGTCGCCTTCATGTCCTTCGCCTTTCCACTCATCGGCATGATCGTGGGCGCCGTGCTCCTGATGGTCATCTGGCAGGGCGGCAACATGGTGATTCGGCGCGAAATCGACCTCGCAACGTTGTCTCAATTCCTCATCGCGCTCATCATGCTCGCCTGGCCGCTCGCACAGTTCGGCTGGGTGCTCACCCTCTACCAGCGCGGCGCCGTGAGCATGAAACGAATCATGAGTATTCTGTGCGAAGCGCCGGACATCCGCGACGACACGCGCACCGATCCGAATGCGGCCGTCACCGCAGGCGCGATATCTTTTCGCGGTGTCAGCTTCAAGTACGACGAAGTGCTGGTGCTCAACGAAGTTTCCTTTGATGTCGAAGCGGGGGAGACGGTCGCCATCGTGGGACCGACGGGCTGTGGGAAAACGACCATTGTCTCGTTGCTGACGCGTGAGTATGAGCCAACGACGGGGGAGGTCTTCGTGGATGGCCGGCCACTTACCCAGATCCCCCTGGCGCGCCTGCGTGGTGCGCTGGGATACGTGCCGCAGGACACCTTCATTTTCTCCGACACCATTCGCGCTAATGTGACCCTTGGCAGGCCCCACGCTTCGGAGGAGGAAATCTGGCACGCCTGCGAAGTCGCGCAATTGGCAGAGACGTTGCGCCAGATGCCGCAGGGCCTCGACACCTTGCTCGGCGAGCGCGGCATCAACCTTTCCGGTGGCCAAAAGCAGCGGCTCGCCCTGGCGCGCGCCCTCTTGCGCGACCCCGTGGTGCTCATCCTCGACGATGCATTCTCCAGCGTGGACACGCACACCGAGGAGCGCATTCTGCACCGCCTGCATGAAGTGATGAAGCGCCGCACCAACATCCTGATTTCGCACCGGATTTCGAGTGTGGCACACGCGCATCTGATCCTCGTGGTCGAGGAAGGCCGCATCATTGAACGAGGCACGCATGAAGAATTGCTGCGACTTGACGGACTCTACGCGGAAATGTTTCGCCGGCAGCAACTCGAAACGGCGCTGGAAGACGTGGCATGAGCGAAGGCTACCATTTCGAGGATGAACTCCAGCGCAAGTCGTACGACGCGCAGATTATGCGCCGTTTGCTCCGCTATGTGCGCCCCTACCGCGGCTGGTTCATCGCCGCCACGCTGCTCCTCATCCTTGTCGCGCTGACCAGCAATCTCACGCCCCTCCTGATGATGTGGTCGGTCGATCACTACATCAACAACCCGACGCGGCTTGGCGCGGACGCGGCGGGGGCCGCAAGCCAGGCCATCCTGGACATGCAGGGCCTGTTCCAGATGATCCTGATCATCGCGCTGCTGGTCATCGTGGAAGGGATCGTTCGCTATCT
Organism: Candidatus Hydrogenedentota bacterium; assembly: GCA_016182645.1. Taxonomy (GTDB): domain Bacteria; phylum Hydrogenedentota; class Hydrogenedentia; order Hydrogenedentales; family JACPGD01; genus JACPGD01. The sequence continues at coordinate 12,378 of JACPGD010000469.1, forward strand.
GCAAATGCTCGTCGTGGCGTTTGTCGGACAGAAGACGATGCTGGAAATGCGGATGGAGTTGTTCGATCACCTGCAACGGATGTCCCTACGCTTCCTGGACCGCAATCCGGTGGGGCGGTTGATGTCCCGCGTGACGACCGACATCGAGAAGATCCAGCAGTCGATTGTCACCGGCGTGGTCGAAGTGATCAGCGATCTACTGACGATTGGCATCGTGCTCGTGTTCATGTTCGCGGTGAATTGGCGCCTGGCCTTTGTTGCGTTGAGTCCGGTCCCCTTTGTGTTCATCACTAGCTATATTTTTCGCAAGTATGCTCACCATTCGTTCCTGGAAATCCGCCGCAAGGTCGCGCGGCTGAGCGCGTTCATGCAGGAGACGATCACGGGCATGCGCATCGTCCAGATCTTTGGAAGGGAACAGGACCACGCCAATCGCTTCGACGCGCTGAACGCGGACCACCGAGACGAATGGCTGACGCAGATTCGCAATTTTGCCCTGTATTTTCCGGTCGTCGAGTTCTTCAGCGCCTCATCGACCTGCCTCATCATTCTCTATTGCGCCTGGAATATCCTTGATTTGGGCCAAGCCGTGAGCGGCGTTGCCTCGATTGGGACCTTCTTCGGCTATGTCTTCTGGGCGGAACGCCTGTTTGGCCCCATCCGCGCCCTCGCCGACCGCTACAACCTCCTGCTTGAAGCCATGGCTTCGTCCGAGCGCGTCTTTCAACTGCTGGACACGCCCGAGGACATCATGGACAAACCCAGCGCGCTCAATCCCGGAACGCTCGAGGGCAACGTCGAGTTCAATAACGTTTGGTTCGCCTATGAGCCGGAGCAGTGGGTGTTGAAGAATGTGAGTTTCCGGATTGCCCCGGGCGAGCGCGTGGCCATTGTCGGCCACACTGGCGCCGGCAAGAGCACCATCATCAATCTCCTCAGCCGCTTTTATGATGTGCGGCAGGGGGCCATCCTTGTCGACGGCGTTGATGTCCGCGATTACCAGCAAGTCGCGCTGCGCCGGCACGTCGGTATTGTGCTCCAGGATGTCTTCCTCTTTAGCGGTACCATCGAGCAAAACATCCGGCTGGGAGACACTGAGATGTCCGAGGCGCATGTGCGCGCCTGCGCCGAATACGTGAACGCCGCGAAGTTCATCGAAAAGCTGCCGCGGCAGTACCAATACGAAGTGGGCGAGCGCGGCGGCAACCTCTCGACGGGGCAGCGGCAACTGTTGGCGTTCGCGCGCACATTGGCACACCGGCCACAAATCCTGGTGTTGGACGAGGCCACCTCGAGCATCGACACGGAAACCGAGGCCCTCATTCAAGACGCGATTGAGAAACTCATGGAAGGCCGCACCAGCATCGTTATCGCCCACCGCCTCTCGACCGTCCAGCACGCCGACCGCATCATGGTGCTCCACCACGGCGAACTCCGGGAGTCCGGCACCCACCAGGAACTGCTTGCCCATGGCGGTCTCTACCGCACCCTCTATGAACTCCAGTACAAGGGCCAGGATCGCCACCACGCTCGGGTGGCCAATATGTAACTCCTGCCTGTCCCCGGTGTATTGATAATTGGAGGCCAACATTAATCTGGCGTCTGCGGAGGCGTTATGGGGTCTTTTGGGCGCACCGTCCTTGGCGTGATCGTTGCCGGCCTATTCTGTGGCTGTCCCAATCCGCCCGACAATCCGCCGCGGACTTATGGTTCCTTTCCGCTGATTATTGGGATGGAATATGCCTTGCCCGGCTTGGCGTCTGGTCTGATTGATGTTGGCCTGCCGGGAGTGAAGCCGCTGCCGGAGTCGTTTTCGTGGGGAGAGATGCAACCCACCGAGAACGCGGCCATTGATTTCCGCTTCCTCGACCGGATGGTCGGCGAGGCGCAAAGCGCAGGCTACACCACCCTGGTGCTGGGCTTGCGTTCCGAGAATCCCTGGGCCTCGGTCGATCCCTCCCAGGGTTTGCACGCGGGCACGGACCCCACGCCAAAACCGGAGCACCGCGCGGCGTTCCAGGCGTGGGTGCGGGCCATTGTCGAGCGGTACGATGGCGACGGAATTCAGGACATGCCGGATCTCGTGCGGCCGATCGGCTACTACGAAATCGGTGTCGAATTCTCCTCGTATGAGCCGGAGCCGGTCGAAGACTATCTTGTCATGCTCGACCTCGCCTACGCCGCGGCCCACGAGGCGTTCACCGATGTGATCGTGATGCACGTCGCGTTTCTGACCTCGACCGTCTTCACCAATCATCCCACACCGGAGCAATACGAGGAGACATTCGCCGCCGCGCACCCGCGTATCTTCAACCATGGCCTTGCCGAAATGCGCGCCGTGCTCGACCGGCCCGACCTCTTCGATGCGGTCAATGTACACGCATTGGCCGACCCCTATGAAATCGAGGACATCGCCGCCTGGCTTCGTTTCGAAATGACGCAGCGCGGCTACACACGGCCGATCGTCATCTCGGACACGGCGCCCGCGCCGCTCATCGCCTGGGGGCCGGCCACGGTCTGTGATCGTGCGGAGGATCAAATGGGAGTCATTTTGCCGCCCGCGACGGAGGCCGACCGTTGCCGGATTGCGGAAATGTTCCAAGCTGTACTTGACGGCGACGCCGGCGCGCTGGCCTGGCTGCACGGCTTCGTCGCCGCGGACATGGTGAAGCGTGTCGTGGTGGCCGCGGAACAAGACATTGCCCTCATAAACACGGCCTACATGGAGGACCTTGTGCTGCTCACGTGGCCGATAGCCCAGGCGGGTGCGGGTACGGGCGCCTGGGCCGGCATGGCGGAGACGCAGGTCAACGTCTTCACCAATGCGCGCACGGTGACTGGCTTGCGACCCATTTTCTACGCCCTGCAACAACTCGCGGGACATTTTGAACACTACGAACAGGTAGAGCGGAGCGCAACCGAGAACCCCAACGTCCGCCTCTATCGAGTCTCAGACATGCAGGCGCGGCGTCCCACTTTCTACATCGCGTGGCACGCACCGCCCGGGCTGACCCTCGCCGATGACGCCATGCCCGAGTTGGCTATCTCACTGGTGGCCGAGGGTGCGCAGGCGACTGTCGAGGCCCTGATTGTCGAAGAGGGCCGCACAACACCGATTACGACGACACTGCCGTTTGAGGACGGCGCGCTGGCCCTGTTGCTCACGCGGACGCCGATCTTTGTGTTTATCGAGTGAGCACAGGGGGGGTGATCATCCCACCCTGTGCTCGATATTCTCATTGGTGTTCTTCGCGCATCCGCTTCGCTTCCGCTGTGATTTCCGCGAGATCACGGCGCATTTCAGCATAGCCATACCAGTGCAGGTAGTCCGGGTTCATATGGAACGCGCCCTGATAGGTGCGCATCCGGTGTTCGAGGAACATGACGTAGAGCTGCTGCTCTATCGGGTTCTCGACGTTGTAGAATTGCAGCAGGTCGGGATGCGGCGGGCGGTCTTTCGGCTTCTCGAGGATACCGTCTTTGTACAGCCCCTCGACCACTGTGACCGCCTCGGCCATCAGCCGGTCCGCCTCTTTCAGCACGCGATCCGCCTGGGCCAGGCTGTTGGCCGCGAACGTGGCGCCGTGGCACTTCGCGCACTGTCCCTGGACGCGCGCCCGTTCCGCTTCCCATTCTTCCTTCGTCAAGCGCGCCACGTCACCCGCTTTGACCACGCCAAAACGATCCGTCGGTTGGCCTTTTTCGTCCACCACGCCCAGCCCCTGGAAGATCACGTTGCGGAACCCCTGCCATTCGGGATCGTCCTCGGCCAGACGCACCGCCAGGAAGCCCCACGCCGTCTTCACACCGTGATCACCGTCCTCCATATGGCAGAACGCGCAGGACGGCGTCCGCGCCGTATCCGAACTCGCATGGTAGGGTTCCTGAAACCATTCGCCCAGGGGCTTGTTCCAGTCCCACTTGTCGCCTTCGAGTTGATAAATGGTCCCGTGCTTGCTCGTCGAATACATCTCCCACTGCGGATGGTCGAAGCCCATATGGCAGGTCTGGCAGGCCTCGGGCCGGCGTGCTTCGGCGGCGGAGAAGAGGTGACGCGTGTGACAACTGTCGCACTTGCCCTCGTCGCGGCCGATGCTGTGGCAGGCGCCGCACCCGCGCTCGGCGATGTCCGGCGGCATGGCCGCCGTGCCCGGCATCGCATTCATCGCCACCCACGCCAAAGCATGTTTGCCGTTAGCGAACTGTGCAGCCTGCTGCTCGTGGCAGACGGCGCAGTTGCGCGAGGAGACCTTCGGGCGCACGCGTTTGTCCTCGCACGCGGCCGGCGCTTTCAGGATGCCGTCCGCCGCCCCGTCCACCGGAACGTGGCACGTCTCACAACCAATATTCCCCGCGGCATGCCCGCTTTGCGCCCAATCGCGGATAGCGCTCCCCGTGATGCCCTTCGTGATGTGGCACTCCAGGCAATGTTGCGTCTCCGCGGTTTGACTGTCCAGTGTGACGCCCTCGGGCAATTTGAGTTGCGTCTGCCAGGGCCCGACGCCCGCGGCGGACACCGATGCGGCGGCCCATAGAACGGCGGAAACAGCGAAGGAAATGTGGCGAATAGGATAGTACTTCATGTCAACTCCCCCGGGTGCAATGGAACTGCTTGGCGCCCTCCCCGGGCGCGTCCCCGTAATATGCAGAAAGAATACATCTTTCGCGGCCCCTCGTGCAAAATGTACGGCAATTGCTGCGTAGCTCCCTTTCGCAAAGGGAGCGGAGAGCTGCCTGTTGCTTACAATCTTCTTACAGACCTTTTACCGCCACCTGACCCCCTGGACCAAGGATTTACGTACACTTGCCTCAAGAACACGGCATCCTGCCGATGGGAGGCTTAGCCATGCAACACAGCTTAAAGATGAAATCGCTGACAATTGCCTTCGTGGGCGCCCTGCTGCTCACCAGCACGTGGACCGTCGCGTCCGTGCGGCCAATCACACCGACGGCGGAACTGGGCGCGGCGCTGGCCTTGGCCGATCAGGCGAACTCGGTCTATCTGAAGGTGAACTTGCGGGGGAACGCGCCCGAGGAAGGAGTGAAGCGGACCCCCGTGAACATCGCGCTGGTCATCGACAAGTCGGGGTCGATGCAGGGGGAGAAGATTGAAAAGGCGCGCGAAGCGGCGGTTATGGCGGTGAACCGGCTCAGTCCGGAAGACATCGTTTCAATCATCGTCTACGATACCGAGGTGTCGGTGATCGTGCCGGCGACGCGGGCGACGGACAAGGAAGCGATCTATGAAGCGATCGGGCGGGTGCATGCGGCCGGCAACACGGCGCTCTTCGCGGGGGTGAGCAAGGGCGCCGCGGAGCTACGCAAGTTTCGGAGTGAGGATCGGGCTAATCGCATTGTTTTGCTCTCCGACGGTTTGGCGAACGTCGGTCCGAGCAGCCCCGCGGAACTCGCTGAACTGGGGACATCGCTCGCCACGGAGAGAATGAGCGTGAGCACGATTGGCCTTGGCTTGGACTACAATGAGGACCTGATGGCGCGCCTGGCGGAGAGCGGCGGCGGCAACCATATTTTCGCCGAGAACGCGGTGGACCTTGCGCGCGCCTATGACCTCGAGTTTGGCGACCTGCTTTCGGTCGTCGCGCAGGAGGTGCGCATTCGTATCGACTGCCCGGAAAGGATCCGCATCGTGCGCGTGATGGGGCACAAAGGTGTCATCGACGGCCGGCGGGCAACGATTGCCATCCCGCAGGTCTACGCCAATCAGGATCGCTACATCGTCGCGGAATTGGAAGTGCCTGCGTTTGAAGCCGGGAATCACGTAAAGGTGGCGGACGTCGAAGTCACCTGTCCGAATGCCGATCCGGCGATCATGGAATCCAGACAAATCGTGCTCGACATCAGCGGCTCGGCCGAGGCGGTAGAGGCGTCCATTAACCCGCGCGTCATGGCGTCGGTCTCGCGCCAACTTGGGACAGAACGCATGCTGCAAGCGCAACGGCTGCGGGATGCCGGCGACATTGCTGGCTCGCAACGCTTGTTTGTTGAAAACAGCAGCCAATTGCTGACGGATGCCGAGCGCTACAGGAGTGAGCAATTGCGCAAAGACGCGCAGACGAACCGTTTCCTGGGTGAGAACTCGAGCACCGAGCAAGAATGGAAGCGAGGGCGGAAAGTCGGTATCGACGAAGCGACGAAGGCGCAACTGCAAGGACTGGGCTACCTCGGGAATAACTGAACGACGCGTGAAACCAAGACTGCTTGTACCCCTTATCCTCCTCGTGGTGACTCCCATGCTGCTCCTCGGCGGCATGGGGGTCCGGCTTGCGCGCGCCGAGCGGCAGCAGGCCGAGCAGCGGTTTCACGAGGTCGTCGCGGCGCAATTAACCGAGATTGATCAGCGCGTGGCCGAATATGTTCGCGGGCTCGAGAACAAGCTGCTCGAGGTCGCCGGCACTTCGGATGATTCGGCGGCGCTGCGTGCTGCTTTTACTGGCACGGGCCTTGTCCGCGAGTATTTCGCCGTCTCGCCCGAGGGCGAATTGCTTTTCCCCAATGCGTCCAGCCCGGGCAGCGACGCTTTTTTCCGGCGAACGGAAGTCATCTGGCAAAACTCGAGCCTGCCCTTCGCCTTTCCCGAAAAGACCCGGCAGCAGACCGATCTCCCCACGAAAGCTTCCAAGACCACAGACCGGGCCGCCGGTTGGCACACCTGGTATTGGGGCACGGGCATCCAGTTTATCTTCTGGTGGCGCGACGCGCGCGGCGGCGCCCGCGGCGTCGAGTTGAACGGGCCACGGCTCCTGGCGGACGTGATCGGCGTGCTGCCAGACACGGCCCTCGTAAACCAGAGTACAGGCGCCGCGGAATCCGGCTGCGTGCGCCTTCTGGATACACAGGGATTGATTCTCTATCAGTGGGGCGGCTACGAGCCTTCGCGCAGCGAGCGTCCCCTGGCCACGCTGCCGCTCTCGCCGCCCTTCCAGTCATGGCAACTCCACGCCTACCTGCCTTCGGCCTTCCTGCCGCCGGGCCAAGGCAGCCTGGCCATTGGGGTCACGCTGCTCATCGCCGCGGCCGCGGCCTGTTTCATCCTGCTGGCGGTCTACTTCTATCGCGAAAGCAGCCGCGAATTGCGCGAAGCCTCGCAGCGCGTCAGTTTTGTCAATCAGGTCTCGCACGAATTGAAGACCCCGCTGACCAATATCCGGCTCTACGCCGAAGTCCTGCAGGAGGAGCTGCCGGAGCAGGATCCGCTTGCACGGCACGCCGGCATTATCGCCGAAGAGAGCCAACGCCTCAGTCGGCTCATTGGAAACATCCTCACCTTCGCGCGCAAGCAGCGGAAGCAACTCACCGTGCATCCCAAGCCGGAACCGATCGACGAAGTGATCGCGGCCTCTGTCGGACTGCACCAGCCCCGATTGCGCGAGAAGGGGATCGAAATAGCGCTCGATTTGCAGGCCGATGAAGAAGTCCCACTCGACCGTGACGCCTTCGAGCAGGTTCTTTACAACCTATTGAACAACGCCGAAAAATATGCCTCCCAGGGTGGCCGCGTCCTGGTACGCAGCCGCAGGCAGGGCGACGAATGTTTGGTGGAAGTCTGCGATGAAGGTCCCGGCGTTCCGCACAGTGAACGAGAGCGTGTTTTCCGACCCTTCTACCGCCTCCGCGATCACTTGAGTGAGGGGGTGAGCGGTACGGGCCTCGGGCTGTCGCTTGCCCGCGAACTCGCCCGCCTGCACGGTGGCGATCTGGTCTGCGTATCCTGGGAAGGTTGCGGGGCCTGTTTTCAACTCCGATTACCTGTTGGTCCACCAAGTCCTTTGTGTCCATAGAGTCGAAGAATCTTCGCAGGAAAAGCGACAATCCATGAAAATTCTCGTGGCCGAAGACGACGACAACATTCGCGCGGGGCTGGTCCACATTCTCGAGCGCGAAGGCTACCGCTGTCTCCAGGCGGCCGGCGGTAAACAGGCGCTGGCCGTGTATGCGAAAGATCACCCCGACTTCATCTGTCTCGATATCATGATGCCGGAACTCAACGGCTATGAAGTGTGCAAGGAGATCCGGCGCGGCGATCAGCACACACCCATCCTCTTCATCAGCGCCAAATCGGAAGAGGTGGATCGCGTCCTCGGCCTTGAACTCGGCGGTGACGACTTCATCATGAAGCCCTTCGGCGTGCGCGAAGTCCTGGCCCGCATCCGCGCCATTGCCCGCCGCCTCCTCGCGCAACAGGCTAACCACGCCAGGCATGCGCCATTCACCCTTGACGACCTTGAGGTGTTCCCGGCGGAATTGCGCGCGCGGCGTGGGGGAGAGGTGATCGATCTCGGCCCGCGCGACGTGAAGATTCTCCAACTCCTGCACGACAATCGGGGCCGCGCGCTTGACCGCAACGAAATCTTTGACACCTGCTGGGGTGTGGACTACTTCGCCAACAGCCGCGCCCTCGACCAGCACATCTCCCAACTCCGCAAGCGCATCGAGCGCGACCCAAAGCAGCCGCGCATCATACGGACGGTGCACGGCGTGGGCTACCGGTATGAGGGGGAGGCTGTGGACCGTAGGCTGTAGGAAGAGAGACGCCTGCGGTGGTATGTTACAATTCTTTAACAGAACTTGGCCGACAGTTTCCATGGGAGAACGCAGCCATGTCGCTAACACTTCAGTCATTGGGCCTGGGCAACCTTGGAATCAAAGACAAGCTGGCGTTGATTGAGGAGCTTTGGGAAAGTGTGATTGCTGAAGACCCAGCAATGGCTCTCACAGACGCACAACGGGCAGAACTAGACAGAAGAATTGCGGATTATGAAGCCAATCCGGACGATGTAGTTCCATGGGAAGAGATTAAGGCTTCGCGCGCCGAACGATTGAAGAAATGAAGTTCAAGGTCGTATTCCAGCAGGCAGCGTGGCGGGAGTTTGACGAGGCGGCCGATTGGTATGAGACTCAGCGAGAAGGATTGGGCGGGGAATTTGAATCCGAAGTTGACTTGGCCCTCCTCCGCGCCTGCGAGAATCCACAGCTATATACGCTCCTGCATGGGAACACTCGTCGCGTGAGGCTGCACCGATTTCCCTATTCGATTTTCTTTCAGGTTCATGGAAGGCGTCTAGTAGTTCTTTCGGTCTTTCACAATCACCGAAATCCCTCTCAATGGCAACGTCGCATATAATACCGAAACGCGGGCGGCCTTCATCTATTGGCACTGCAAGCCAGAGTGTGGCATTCTGATCACCACCATCCTCTATCTGAATTAAATTCCCTCCCAATCAAAGGAGTGTGAGCATGCTCGCCACATGGCTGTGTTTCATTGCCGCGGCGCTGCCGCCGGACCAGATATTGGTGTCCACCGATCTGGTCGCCACGCTGGAAAACGCGTTGCTGGTGGACGCGCGTCCCGCGGAAGCGTTCGCAACGGAACACCTCCCCGGCGCCGCGAACCTGGATGTGGAATCGCTCTCGGAAACGCGCCGCGGCGTCGTCGGTCTGTTGAAACTGCCGGAGGAACTGCGCAAGCTCCTGGCGGCTGCGGGGCTAAGCCCCGCGCGGCACATCGTCGTCTATAGCGGCATGCAACAGGCCGCCGACGTAAAGGCCGCCACCCGCCTCTTCTGGATGCTCGAAAACTGCGGCTACCCGCGCGTCTCGCTGTTGAACGGCGGCTTCGCCAAGTGGAAAGCCGAAGGCAAACCGGTCGAAACGGGTCCCTCGAAGGTGGTTGCCCTCGACGTTGAGTCCATCGACCTCAACAAGTTCAACGCGACCCGCGCGGACCGGGCCGATGTGTTGCAATTGATTGAGCATCACACCGGTACGTTGCTCGACCTGCGCGTGCCCGAGGAATATGCGGGCATCAGCAAGAAAGACTTTGTCGACACCGCCGGCCACATCCCCAGCGCGCAAAGCTGTCCCGCCGGCGATTTCGTCCAGGGGCCGTATTTTGAATTCAAAACGGCCGGCGACCTGGCCAAGGTGCTTGGCGAGGTGGATCTGAAAAAGGGTGGGCCCG
>JACPGD010000068.1 GCA_016182645.1 Candidatus Hydrogenedentota bacterium
AATATAGATCTCTTGCAGGGTACCGAAGCGCGCGAGATGGCCAAGATTCTCTTCCGTGACTTCCAGATGCGGAAGCCAGAGTGACTGCAGGTCCTCCGCTTGTAACTGGGCCAGCGTGGCCAGGTCTTTCGCCCCCGCCTCGTTCATGCGCAGGTGAATCTCAATACCCTTCGGGGCGGAAACGGTCCCCTGGGCCTCGCCAAAGGGCTGCCATTCCTCCTCTGACATCCCCGCTGGCCGTGAATACAGTGTCCCGATGGACTCTTGGGGAAACTGCAAGGCGCGCGTCGCTTCAACAATCGTCTCCGTGGGGGCCTGCGGCTTCAGGCGCATCCAACCATAGATCAAGTAGGCCACCGCCAAACAGATGAGGAGACCGAGCAAGATAGGGACGAGTTTTGACGGCGCCCGGTTTTCACGGGCGCGCGTGAGCAAATGATCTTTCCGCGCCAAGGCCACGTCGCGCTCCTCGAGCGACTCCTTGAGCTCTTCCATTTCCGACTGTGCCCGCGCGAGCGCGTTTGCTTTTTCTTGTTCCTCCCCCCGCAACTGCTCCAACTGCCGCTCGAGATCCTCCTGCGAGGACGAGGCGTTGTCCGTGCGCGTCCGCACCGACGCCAATTCCTGTTCCAGACGGCGGATGGTCTGCTCTCGCTCCTCCTTCTCGACCAGCGCCCGCTCCTGCTCCTCTTCTCGCGTGTGCAGCGATTGGGTGAGTGCATCGAGTTGCGCGCGCGCCTGGTTCAGCGATTCCGATTTCTCCGCTTCATTCTTGCGCAGAATCTCCAGTTCCTTAGATAGCCGCTGCTCGTTGCCATGGACCTCCTGCGATTGCTGATGCAGCGACAGCAGTTCTTCCTGCAGTCGCGTCAGCATCTCCTGGTTGGCGAAGCCGCTCTGGGCCTGTTCGGCCATCGCGCTCTCGCGTGTTTCGAGCGCCGCGCGAAGTTTATCGATTTCCTGGCGCGCGTCATCCAACGCCTGCGATTTGCCGGATTCGTTGGTGCGCAGTTGTTCCACTTCGCGCGCCAGCGCCGCTTCCGACGACGAAGCGTCCGTCGCGTGTTTGCGCAGCGACTCCAGTTCTTGCTGCATCTGAGACAACTGCGCCTCGTGCTCCGCGCTCAGTTGTTCAGCGTTGTTCACCGCCGCTTCACGCTGCTGTAACTGTTGCCGCAACATTTCCAGCTCTTGCCGCGCATTGTCCAGGACCGAAGATTTCAGTTGCTCGTTCGCGCGCAATTGCGCCAACTCATCCATCAGGATTTGTTCAGATTCCGAATACTCCCGCGCCTCAGCGTGCAGCGCCACCAGTTCTTCCTGCAGTGCCGCCAGTGCTTCCGCGCCCATCGAACTGCGCTGTTCCGCATCCGCCATCCGCGCTTCACGCTCGGCCAGTTCCTGCCGCAGCCGGTCCAATTCCCCGCGCGTCGTCTCGAGAGATTCCGCCTTCTTCGTTTCGTTCGTACGCAATTGCGCCAGCTCGGCCGCCAGGGCCTGCTCAGAGGCATGCGCCGACTGGGCCTGGTCCGTCAGGCCGGACAATTCTTGTTTCAGCGCGGCAATCGCCGCTTCACTTTCCCGGCTGCGCCGTTCCGCCTCGGTGATCGCCGATTCACGCTCCGACAGCGTCAGGCGCAACGATTCCAGTTCATTCCGCGCGCCTTCCAGCGCTTCCGTCTTCTCGCGCTCTTTCTTCCGCAGCGTCTCCAACTCGGCCATCAAGGATTGCTCGGAAACGTAGGCGTCCTCGGCCTGTTTGTGGATGGTCTCGAGTTCTTCGCGCATCTGCGCCAGTGCGGCCTCGCTCTGCCGCGTGCGCTCCTCCGCATCGGCCACCGCCTGCTCCCGGTCCTGGAGGCGATGCTGCACTTTCTCGAGTTCGAGACGGGCCTCGGTCAGCGCGCTGGCCTTGTCGCTCTCCTGCAAGCGCAACTTCTCCATTTCCTGGAGCAGCGCCTGTTCCGAGTCGGACGCATGCTTGGCCTTTTGCCCGAGGACCACGACCTCTTCCTGGAGCGCCTGCACCTGCCGCTCGCGTTCTTCATTCTCGAGCGTCGCTTCGCGGACGGCGCTTTCGCGCTGGGCCAGGGTTTCCTGAAGGCGCACCAGTTCCTCGCGCGCCTTCTCCAGCGCCTGCGTGTGCGCTTCCTCCCGCGCGTGCAACGACTGAAGCTGGGATTCGAGCGCTCGCTCCGTCTCGGAAGCTTGGTGGGCCTCTTCCCGCGCCGCCGCAAGCTCCGCTTGGAGCTTCGCGATCGTCTCCTGCATCGCCGCCTTGTCCGTGGCGTCCGCCACCCGCGCGCTCAGCGCGCTCTTCAGCACGGCAAGCTGGCTTTCCTGCGTCTCCAGCGCATCCTGCAATTGCAGACTCTCCTGGGGATCCAAGAGGTCGCGCACCGCCTCCACGTCCCGGCGCGTCTGTTGGAGCCGGCGCAGCAAAACTTCACACGCCACCAGCGCCTGGTCCGTCTGGCCAAGCGCCGCATGGTTCTGCGCACGCTGATACACCAGGATTGGGCTGTTGGGCAGGTAAGGCTCCAGCGTATCCAGCAGGGCCAGCGCGTCCTCGTGCTGACGTTCGTGATAAAGGCTGCTCAGTTGTTTGAACTGCTCTTCAACGGCGGAAGGAAGCATGTCTCCGATCAAACTCCTGCCCTGCAATGATTGGCCGAAACGCCGGCCCGTAGTGTACCATAAGTAGTCCGGCCTCCGTGCCGGGCGGGACGTCGCGCGCTATCTCAAACAGGGCGGTACGGTCCAACGGTTCAGGGCAGGGAGACTCCGGTCAGGTGGCAGAGGAAACGGCATTACTCATTATCGAATGTGTCTGCGGCCAGAAGATGAAAGCGCCCGCCGCCGCCGTCGGGAAGGTCTATAAATGTGTACGCTGCGGCGAACATGTTCAGGTCAGGCGCGAAGATGCCAAGGCCGAGGGGGGAAGTGGCCTCCTCGGAAAGGCGCGCCGTCGCGCCGATGACGCCCAGGAGCCTATCGGCCAGTTGCTGATCAACCAGGGGATCATCACAAAGGAACAACTGGCGGAGGTATTGGCCGTCCAAAATGAACGTGGCGGGAAAACTTTCGAGATTCTCATTCAGAAGAAATACCTGGACAAAGACGAACTCCACCGCTTCCTCTCCCGCCAGCCCGGCGTCGCCGCTATTGACTTGTCCCGGTTGAGCATCGACCGCACCCTGATCGAACTGATTCCCAAGCAACTGGCCCTCGATCACCTCGTGCTGCCCATCGACAAGTTGGGTAAACTGCTCACCGTCGCCATGGCCTGCCCCCTCGATGCATTCACCATCGCCGAGGTCGAGAACATCACCGGGCTCAAGGTAAAGGCCATGCTCTGCCGGCTCGACGATATCCACAAGGCCGTGAAAAAGTACTACCCCGACGCCCAGACCGAGGAGACGTCCGCCCTCTACAAGAAAATCCTCGCCACCGCCCCCGCCCCGGCGCCCACCCCAACGCCCGCCGCCGCGCCACAGCCCATGGCCCTTGATTTCCAGCACTTGGAGGTCCTGCCGTGCTCCGCGCGCGTGCTTAAAGCGCTGCTCGAAAAGGCCACCGCTGCCAATGGCGACGTGCGGCCCTGCGTAGACGTGCTCCTGCTCGACCCGCCCCTCGCTTCCCTCATCCTGCGCAAGGCCAATGCGCCCGCCTATGGCCTGCCCGCAAAAGTCGACAGCATCCCCATGGCCGCCACCGTCCTCGGTGCAGCCGGCATCGTTTGCGTGGCGCAACAGATCCAGGAAGCCGGCCAAGGAAACGCCCCCGCCGCCCTGGACGCCCTCGCGCTCCATGCCCGCCAAACCGCCGCCGTCGCCCAGGCCCTGGCCGTGGCCTCCGGAAAAGTCGGACGCGCCCTGGCCCAAACCACCGGACTGCTCGCGGAACTGGGCCGATACGCCTTGTTCACCTTTGCCACCGAACAGTATGCGCCACTCCTGAAGCCATCGTTACAGGGCAAAGCGCTCGCCACGGAAGAACGTAAGAGATTCCCCGTCACTTTCGCCGAAGTCGGCGCCGAACTGGCCGCGCTGTGGCGCCTGCCCGCCCATCTCGCTGCGGGCATTGCCCATCAACTCGCGCCCGAACAAGCCGGAGACGCGCAACCACTGGCGGCCGTGCTTCAACTCAGCGCCGCGCTCGCCGGAAAAGACCTCAAGTCCGCCGAAAGTGTCCTGGCAGACCACAAAGCCGCGCTCGGCGCATTGGAAATCTCCGCCAGTGCCGTCTTGGCGGCCCTGCCGAAGACTTGACATCGGAACCGTTTCGCGGCACAATGCACATAGTTCCATGTAACAGAATGGGGGACCGTGAAAGTGCAGCCCTGTCCGTCCAACCTGCGCGAGTGGCTGCGCGCGGCGCTTCGCCTGACGGCGATAGCATTTGTTGTTTGGAGCATTGTTCCCTACCTCATCTTTCGCATTGTCCCCCTTACTGAGCCTATGGAGCGGATGCAGCGCTGGCGGCTGGAGGATGGGTTATACGACGAACTTTGGCCCCTGTTTATAACGGCGATTATCTTGGGGTTGGTGCTCTTCGTGCTTGCCGCAGTATGTCACCGCTTCGATCGCGCGATGGCAACGAAGGCTTTCTGCTTGCTGGCTGCGGCGTTGGTCTACTGGGTAATGCTTGCACCGGTGTTTGCCCGCGCTCGCGAAAAACCAGTTATTTATCTGTACCCCGAGTCCGAAACCATCGTGAAGGTCGCCTTGGGCTATGAGGGGAGAATGCTCTTTTCCTATCCGCCTTATGGAGAAGAGGGCTGGGTCGTGCTCGCACAGCCGTCAGGAGATTTCGTCGATCTAAAAACTGGCCGGACGCACCACTGCTTGTTCTGGGAGGGAGAGGATCGCGTGTCCTATGACATGCGCGAAGGCTTCATAATAGAGGGAAAGGACACCGCCGCATTTCTCGAGTCGGCATTGGCTGAATTGGGACTTTCAGAACGAGAGGCCAACGAGTTCATTGTCTATTGGCTGCCACGAATGGCCCCAAATAGTTTCATTCTCATTCATTTCGCCACCGAAGAATACGCCCACGACGTGCCCCTGTATATTACGCCGCCTCCGGACACGGTGATTCGCGTTCTCATGCTCTTCAAACCACTCCAGTCACCGATCACCGTGGCGCCTCAGCAATTGCCGCAGATCCAGCGAAATGGCTTCACCGTGGTGGAATGGGGTGGGACCGAGTTGTAGATTCCTAACCAGCTTCGCGAGGAAGCACAATTGATACAAGAGAGTTCTGGCTCAGCCAGCGACTATTTCCAAGCCAGAGGAGGCATGACAAACGCGCTTCCGGGCCTGGACGTTCAGGTTTTTTCGCAACAGCATCCACCTAGCAGGTTACGTGAAACAGGCCAGCCGTCCGCAACGATGCATCGTTCCAGGCAGTGATTGCTTCCGGCGTGGGGGAGAGCGTCACCCGGCACTCATGCTCCCGGAAGAAATCTTCTGCCTCCGCGGAAAGATGCACATTCCCCTCTTGCCCGGTGCCAATGATAAGTTCCCGGGCACCCTTTCCGTAGATGTACTCTGCTTCCTCTTGCGAAATGGTGTGCGAAGTGCCGTAGAACTTCTTGGACAGCTTCTTCTTGCGTTTCTTGATCTTGCCCGAGGGCCGAATCAGAACATCGTGCTCGAACCGCTGGCCCTCGATCGTGATGCTGCCGAACTCGGTGCTGTCAATGGTGGGTTTCATCTTCATTCCCTCCGGGCTGGGCAAAGTGCAACCTGGGGAATTCACCCCCCTGTCTGACTGCCCCTACCTGGAGGAACGTCTGGCGAACCGGTCAACACCCGTGGATATGACGGGCCACCAACGGCGGACACCCATCACAGGCATGGTGGTCACGCACTGCTTGTTCGGGGACGGCGTGGGGGAGCGAAGGATCACGAACCACCAGGTTCAGTTTCTTTTCCAGGACGTTGCCCAGGAGGTAGTCCCGGTTGCGCTTGACCATCCCGCACGTGTAGAGCACCCCCTCCGGGTCAACAAAAATCATTCTGCCCGGCATCTCACACAGCGAATGCCGGTGGTCATGTTCGGGGTCCGCGGGGTGAATCTGGACGCCCGCGGGGACTTCCTGTTGCACGGTCTCCAGCCGCTCCCGCGCCACAAAGACGTGGCAGCGCTCCGCATCCAATTCTTGAAGGGCGCCAAAGTCCTCGACCGTCAAGCGGCCGGAACGGGTGTGAAATCCGGTGACCATCCCGTAGCAGTCCTGGGCCCACTGCGACATCGACCAGACTTCCGGGAAGGCGGAAGGCGAATCCGGTACGCTGAACACCAGCCAACTCGCCCCCAGGCCGGCGGCTTCATCGACCACGCTCAGCCAGTCTTCCATGCTCAGCGGCGAACCCGAGGGGCGGCTCGCGCAAAGGTCAATCCAGACGTACGTTATGTCTTCCTGATCCCCGCACTCGGATTGAGAGCAGCAACGCACCCGCTGCTTGACGCGGCGGGGAAGCTGGAAGGGATCCGGATCCGAGAGGCGTTCCATTTCCTCCGCGCAATCGACTGATTCAGTTGAGTCTGCCACCGCTCATCCTTTGCATCTTCTTGCTATCATTGCAGTTGTGACAACAACCCATACATCTGGAACCCAGCCTTTTATTCCGCTTACAGTTCCAGACTCCTAAAAGGCGAGAAGGGAATCCGGAGCCGCGACACGCAAAAACGGATGGCTGAGAAGTTGCCCTGGGACTCGCTCACTGCCTCATAAACAATGATTCCCCGAAATTCATTTCGTGCAACAGAAACTTCCCAAAACACCCCCGAGGCGAAGAATCGCTGTTGCCCACCCAGCGGCATTCTGCTATACTTCCTCCACGATCAACGGCACTCAGATTTTTCCCTGCTGTGTTCGAGAAGGTATTAAAGCGCAATCCTTTCACATTGAACCGGGAGTTCAACATTTGAGCAGCCTACGGCATGCCGCCATTGAGTGGAAGTCGGATGGCTACCGTGAGAACTCCCACCTGTTGAGGGAAAGGTTCAACGCTTATACCTTACGGCACGTGCGGGGAATCCCGCGGGCGGGGCCAGCATGGCCCCGCCTGATTTACTTCCACGTCAGGTAATCACTTGACATTTGGGCTAGGGCTGCGTAAAGTAGTGTTGAGCGAGACGGACTTCTCATGGGCCTGCCGTCCCAAACGGTGAACCAGAATCAGGTAATCATTGGGCTTAGGAGGCATTCTATGCTGACCTTTATCGCAATAAATTCTCTCATGGAGGCGATAAAGTGTTGACAGATACTTCGATTTTTGTTACTGTGCTCAAAATCAGGAGCATCACGGCCATGAAACCTCGTTGGATGCCACGCGCTCTATCAAGCTCGCTCGGTTCCAACTCCGCTTCGCGCGCTACCCGGGAGTGCTTCCTTCTTGTTTGCTAAACCCAAGAAATGCATAGGCCTGGACATCGGGACCTATTCGGTCAAAGCGGTGCAGATGTCCCGCTCCGGCGGACGTCTCTATGTGGACGAAGCGGGGTTCGCCCGGGTGGATCGCGCCCAGGTCAATGAAGATCCCGTCGGCGCGCACGCCATGGCCGTCCGGGAAGCCTTGGGCGCCATGCCCGTTCTGCAATGTCTTGCGGTCGCCGCCTTACCCGGCCAAACGGCCGTCATTCGCTATCCACGCCTGGTCAATGTTGGACC
>JACPGD010000486.1 GCA_016182645.1 Candidatus Hydrogenedentota bacterium
GAACGAGGTCGAGGTGCCGTCCCCCAAGTCTTCGGGCGGCTGACTGAACATGGATTCAACCGGGCAGGAATCAAGCACCGCTTGCTCCTGCTTCAGGTGCGTGGCTGTCTTGACATGCCGCCCTTGGAGCGGTCCTATCTCCCCCGCCGCCACAGTTCGCATGCCTATGAATAGTGCACACATCAGTGCGGCATAAACAACCCAAGACCTGCGGTGTTTAACAGTGGTCATAGCCGTTTCAGTTTCAGCGGCAAAACCGGCATGGCGACCACTTTTGCATGCCGACTGGCGCCAGACCGTGCGGGATTGCACCCAATGCGCGGCCGGCACGGAAGCCGGACGCTGCCTGCGATTTGAGTCCAAACTGTTGCCGCGGTTTGCTAGGGGCGTTGCTTCCTCCTGGGGCGCAGGCGGTGCGCCACGAACAGAGCGCCAAACAAGACAACGAGCAACACGGCGTCGCCCTTAAATGCCCTCCCATTGGCAGCCGTTTCAGGCGAGCACCCGAGGAAGGCCACCTTCGGCACGCGCTGCAGGACGAAGAAGACGGTATTCTTCTCGCCGGCGTCGGCCACAATGTTGGCCGTTTGTTCCTCGTATCCACGCAACTCGATGCGTGCCCGCAATGCGCCGGAAGGCACGGCAGTGAACGCATAGATGCCGTTGCCATCGCCTCCCGCGCTGGCGCTGAAGCCACCGCCGGTCAGGGAGGCCGTGCCGCCGCCGAGCGCCGTTTGGTCTTCCTCATCCCAGGCGACGACATAGACCTGCGCCGCGGTGACGCCCGTTCCCGCGGCAAGGAACGGCACGAAGTCCACGCCACCAGGCCCGCCGATGGCGTCGTCGATTTCCCGGGCGTCGTCCGTATTCCAATCGTTGTTCTCCATCAGGATCAACTCGTTGGTCAAGTTAATGACGGCGAGACCCTCGAGATCACGGAAGGTGTTCCAGCCCGTGTCGCCATTGCCGGTACTGCCCAGCGCGCCGCCGTTGGGCGTCGCACCCTCACGCAATACGATACCCGCCGTGGCAAGCAATTCGAAGATGCAGCGGCGGATAGTCGGCACGGCCCCGTCGATATCCACACCAACGGCCAGTTCACGGAAGATGCAGTCTTCAATGACCGACGCGGCGGGGCCGGCACCACTCGTGAGGATGCCCGCACCCGGCCGCGTGCTGTTGCCCTGGAACAACACGCCGGCCACGCGCATGATGACATCGTCCATCACGAGCAAGGCATCGGTGCCCCCTTCGGAGGTCAGTTGGAGGTACTCGACGGCGCTGTTGTTGGCGCCGAAGAGGGTCCCGAGTATCTCGGCGTCCTCGCCCACAGCGCCGCTGAGCGCCAATCCGGGCAGCAGAACGACGTCTTCGTTGTAGACGCCCTCGCGCAGCACCAGCCGCGCGGGGTTGCCCGAGCTCGAGAAGATTTGGGTCAGCGCAAACGCAATCGTGCGCCACGGCTGGTTGATCCCACCGCGCTTGGCCCCGTCCACCCCATCCGGCGAGACGAAGTAGGTGCGGGCGGGGCTGTTCGGATCGTCCGCATTTGAATTCTGCAGGAATTCGTCCAGATTGAGCACGGTGTCGTGGTCATTGTCCTCGCCACTGTCATTACGTGTGGGATTGAGGTCGTTCTCGAATTCGTAGCGGTCGGGCATGCCGTCGCCATCGCTATCCACGCTCTCATCGCTGGTATGCAGGCATTCCTCGATGCACGCATTCAGTCCGTCGCCGTCCAGGTCCGTGTCCGCGGCATTCACGCAGTCCTCCGCGCAGGTGTTCGGGCATTCGAGCACGCGCACGGTCCGCCGGACTTCGAGCGCCGCGTTGCCGGAGCCATCGGAGACGTTGAAGGTGACGGTGTAGGAGCCGGCTTCATTCGTATCGACGGTGTTGTTGGTGATAATGGACGCTGTCAGGTCGTCCTCGCAGCCGTCCGACGCGGTCGCGCCGGCGTCTTCGTACGGTTCACCACACTCGATCTCAAGCAGTGCCGCGCCCAGCAGGGTAATCACGGGACGCACGGTGTCTTCCACGCGCACCGTGCGCACCACCGTGACCGCGTCGTTCCCGGCGAGGTCCGCGACGTTGTAGCGCAGTTCGTAGTCGCCCGGGGTCTCCGTGTCCACGCTGCCCGTCACTTCGATGCGCGACGTAACATCGCCATCAAAGTTGTCGGTCGCGGTGGCACCCGGATCGGTGAAGGTCTGGCCACACTCGACTAGCTGTAGGGCCGCGCCCGTCAGCGTGATCACCGGCCGCAAGTTGTCGACCACTTGAACGATGCGCTCGGCCGTGTCGGCGTTGCCCGAAGCGTCCTCCACCCGGTAATTCACGGTGTAGGTGCCCAGGGTGTTCATGTCGAGCTGGCTGGTATCGATGGTGACCGGCGGCAGCGCCGTGTCGCAACTGTCGGCCGCGGTAGCGCCCGGATCGGTGTACACGGTGCCAACGGTGGCGATGACGGTCGCAGGCCCGAGCAGGGTAATAATCGGTGCTTGTGTATCGATGACGGTGACCGTCCTCGTGACGGTCGTGGCCGGATTTCCAGACGGATCGGTCACGTTGTATTCGACCGTGTACACGCCGGTGGCGTTGGTGTTGACCGGGTTATTGATCACGACTTGTCCGGTCAGATCGCCGGCGCAGGTGTCACTCGCGACGGCGCCGGCGTCGTTATAGACCGCACGGCATTCCAGGGAGATATTGGTGTCGCCCAGCGCCATAATCTGCGGCGCCACGGAATCCCGCACGGTGACGAGCCGCTCGACGGTCTCCGCGGGCTTCCCGCTGCTGTCGACCACGTCGTAGTGAATGAAATACGTCGCCGGCGCGGACGTGTCCACCTCCGGCACTTCAACGCCGTTGCGCAGAATGGTGATGGTGATCTCGCTGGTGAGATCGCCGTCCACATCGTCGGCCGCGGTCGCCCCGTCCTCATGGTAGAGGTCTTCCCCGCACTCGAGCGTGACCGCTTCGGCGCCGAGCAACGTAATCACGGGCGGCGCCAGGTCCACCACGATAGGCGCGCTGAACATGGAGGTGTTGCCCGCGCCGTCCGTCGTCGTGGCCGTGAGATTCTGGCCGAGATAGACTTCCAGATTGGCGCTGCTGAAGAATGCTCCGGCCCCGTCCGCGACGACTGAATCGAGGAAGATTTCGCCTTCGGCCTCACCCTCGTCATTGACGAAGATTTCGACGATCGCTCCGGGGGCGGCCTGTCCGCCGACGGATCCCAGTTCTTCGATGACCGGGGCGACGGCCCCCGCATTGGCGCCGTCAGTCAGGTCGATGCCCAGGCCATCGTTGTTCGCGATCACGTTGTGGCGGATAGTGTTGCCCGTACTGGCGGCGCCGCTGACGTGTACGCCGGCCTCGCCATTTCGTGTGATCACGTTGCCCGCCGTGGCCGTTTCGCCGCCAATCATATTCGAGGAGGCGCCGTCCGTAATGCGCACGCCGCTCATGGTATTGCCCAACGGCAGCGCGCTGTCGGCATCCAGACCGATCAGGTTGGCGGACACCACGTTGTTGTCCGTACCGGCCCCGGCCAGGCGGACGCCATCGCCATTATTGGCCGAAATGACATTGCGGGCGGCTTCGGACCCGCCCACCGTGTTGAAGGCGGCGCCACTCGAGATGCGCACGCCCGCGGCCCCATTGGCCAGCGCGGCCAGGCCGGTGGCATCCGTGCCCAGATAGTTGTTGCTGATCACGTTGCCATCCGAGCCGGCGCCCATGATCTGCACGCCGTTCCCGGCGTTGCCGGAGAGGACGTTCCGGTCATCGCCCGCGGGGCCGCCAATCAGGTTGCCCGCCGCGCCGCTGTCGATGCGCACGCCATCGAGACCATTGGCGCGTGAAACAACGCCGTTGGAACCGATGATGCAGCCCAGTACCGAGTTGCCGGTCGCGCCGGGCCCCGTGATGCGGACGCCGTTGCCCGGGAACCTGATGATAGTCAGGCCAGTGAGCGCATTGTTCGCGGAACTGAGGATCAGCCCATTGGCGCTGCCGCCCAGGTTTGAACCGTCGAGGAGGACAACGCCCCCGCCGTCGATCACGGTACCGCCGGAGGCATCGCTCAGGGCCGGCAGTTGAACCGCCGGGAGGATCGCACCTTCGACGTCAAACCGGATGGTATTGGCGCCGCCGCTGTTGTTCGCCGCGAGAATCGCCTCGCGCAGGGAAATCTCGCCGTCGGCGCCGGGATAGGCAATGGTGTGCGCGATGGAACTCGTGTTGCCGTCGGCCCCGTCGTCGAGCGTGCTCACGGCGGCCTCTGCGGTCGCCGCGGCAATCACCACCAGCGCACCAGGACTCGAGGGGACCACCTCTCCGATCCGGTTCGTCACGAGGCAGCGATACAGGCCCGCATCCGTGAGGCGCGCGGCCGCGCCGGCCAAGCTGGCAGTCGTCGTCCCGGAGAAATTACCGCCCTCCGCGATGTCAGAGAAATTGCCATTCGACGCGGCGAACTGCCACTGGTACATCAATTCTTCCGTGCCGGAGACGGTGACAGCGAAGCCAAAGGGCTCCCCTTCCACCCGATTGATGTCCTGCGGCGGATCGGTGACCACGGGCGGATCCAGCGGGAGCGGCGCACTGAATTCGGAGGTGTTCCCGCCCAAAGTGGCGGTTGCGGTCAGGTTCATGCCCGCATGGGGCGTCAAATCGGTGTTTACCGTAAACTGCCCGCCAGCGTTGGCCACCAGACTGGCCACAAATATGCGCCCTTCCTCGGCGTCATCGACGAAGAGGTCCACGGTCGCATTGGCCGGTGCGGTATTAATCACGCTATTGACGCCGTTGAGAACGGGCGCGGGCAGGTTGGCATCGCCGCCATTCAGCAGGCCGATACCGGCGCCCACGTTCGAATGGATGGAGTTCTGGCGGACCGGGTTCAGCAGAGTGGCCCCACCATTGATGGTGACGCCGTTCCCGCCGTTCCCGGCGATGAGGTTGCGCTCCGAGGCGTTCGTGCCGCCCACGGCATTGTTGATAGCGCCATCCGCAATCGAGACGCCATGGGAAGTATTCGGCAATCCGGGATCGCCGTTCACATCGACGCCGATGTAATTGCCCTGGATTTCGTTGCCGTTGGTGCCGGCGCCGGAAACAAGAATCCCCGCGCCGCTGTTGCCGGAAATGACGTTCCGTTCGCCGATATTCGGGCCGCCGGCGATGGTGTCCGTGGCGCTGGAGGCGACTGCAATTCCGGGTCCGCCGTTGCCCACCGCCACCCGGCCCGTGCTGTCCGTGCCGATGTAGTTCCCGGCAATCTGGTTGTCCGCCGTGCCCGCGCCGATCACAAGCACGCCGCCGATCCCATTGCCAGAAATCACGTTGCGATCATCCACGTTCGCGCCGCCAATCACGTTGGCCGCGGCGCCATCCACGATCACGATGCCACGCTTGGCGTTGCCCTGATCGATGCCGCCGATCATGCAGCCGCGGACGATATTGGCGGCGGCGTCCACGCCGCGCAAAGCGACGCCATGTTGTGGGAAGTTGACGATGTTGAGGCCGGACAGAACGTTCTGGCCCGAGGTGAGCGTCACACCGTCGCTCGCGCCACTAAGCTGCGAGCCGTCGATGGTCACGTCGCCATTGCCTTCGATCACCGTCCCGCCGGTCAGGTCTTGCACGGCGGGCAGGACCGATTGCAGCAGGATAAGGCCGCTGACATCAAACAGAATTTCGTTGGTCCCGTTCATGTTGTTGGACGCAAGAATCATTTCGCGCAGGGATATGAAGCCGTCCGCACCGGGCCGCGCTATCAATTGGGGCACGCTGTCCACGTCGCCGTCGGTCACGTCGTCCAGCGTATTGACCGCGGCGGAGCGCGTATCCAGGGGAATCACGCGCAAGAATGCAGAGGCGGATTCGCTGGCTTCTCCGATGCCGTTCGTGATGACACAGCGATAAAAGCCTTCGTCGGGAATGACCGCGGCGCTTGACTGCAATTGAGGCGTCAGACTGCCGCTAACCGCGCCGCTATCGGCCATGTCCACGAAGGGGCTGGCGCCATCCGAGTATTGCCACTGGTAGAGGATGGTTTCGGTCCCTGCGGCCGTGATGCTCATCCCCCACGGCTCGCCTTCGACCACGGTCAAATCGACCGGGTGTCCGGTCACGACGGGAGGTTCCAGTTCGAGCGGCACGCTGAAGGCAGACGTGTTGCCGAAAACGTCCGTGGCAGTCGCGGTCAAATGCCGCCCGGCGTAACTCGCCAATTCCAGGTTGACGGCAAAGTCGCCCGCCGCATCCGAGGGGGCCGCACCGAGGAATATCTCGCCTTCATCCTCGGTGTCCACAAAGATCTCGACCCGCGCATCCGCCACAGCCGTGCCGCGCACCGGGAAGATTCCCGTGAGGGTGGGCGCTTCCAGATCCGTGTTGCCCGTAAAGTTCAGAATGATGCCTTCGTGATCATTGCGGAAGATCGAATTGGCCTGGATAGTGTTTTGAATGGTATTCGGGCCGTTCACTTCCACGCCGTACATCCGGTTGGACGTGATAATGTTGCGGGCCGTGGCCGCGGCCCCGCCAATCAGGTTGTTCGCCGCCCCCTCAACGATCAGAATGCCGCTGTTGTTGTTGCCCAGCGGAAAGCCGCTCGCATCCGGCCCGATTAAATTGTTCTCGACAACGTTTCCTTCCGTGCCGGGACGCGCAATGCGGACGCCATCCACGCCGTTTCCCGAAATCACGTTCCGTGCGCCGGGCGCCTCACCACCCACGATGTTCCCCGTTGCGCCGCGCGTGATAAAAACTCCCATGAATGAATTCGGAATCGCGAATGAACCCGTGACATCGGTGCCGATCAGGTTCCCTTCGATGCGGTTACCCGTGGCGGACGGCGGGAAAGAAGGAAACGCCTCATAGATGACGATGCCGTCGTCAATGTTCCCGGAAATGAGATTGCCCTCGCCCGGGCCTGTGCCGCCGACCAGATTAGACGGCGCGTCCTCCAGGCCAATCCCTGAGTCGCTATTCGGAAGCGCGCGTGTTCCGGTTTTGTCGGTACCGATGAAGTTGGCTTGGATTACCACGTTGTCGGTTGCACTGACAGCGATGCCGCGATATCCGTTGCCGCTAATAACATTACCGGCACCGGGTTCACCCACGACGTTGAAGGGGGCGGCAATATAGACGCCGGCGCTCCAATTCCCCCGGTCAGAAGAACCATCGGCGCTCGTCCCGATATAATTGCCAATTATCTTGTTGAGTGTTGAGGCCGTGCCTGCGATGGCCACGCCGACACCGCCGGTAAAATCCGTGCCGTTCGAGGAAATGACGTTGCGTTCTCCTTCTTCGTCGCCGCCAATGACGTTGCCCGTCGAGCCGCCCGTGACGACTACGCCCGAGGCAATGTTAGGTACCCCACCGCTGTCCTGGTTGATGCCAATGTAGTTGCCGGACACAACGTTGTCGATGCTGGCCGGGCCCTCAATGCGGATGCCGTCGCCGAAGCCGGCTTCTTCCAGGGTGCCAGGCGTGCCATTCCCCGCGATGATGTTGCGCTCCTCCGGCGTAGTGCCACCGATCCGGGTTTCGCTCGCGCCGCCATGGATGTAGACGCCATGGTTGGCGTTAGCGCCATCCACGCCGATCACGTTGCCAATCAAGACGTTTCCGTTGGTGCCCACCCCGAAAATCTCGACGCCGTTCCCGAAGTTCTCCTTCACGCCGTTATTGATAATGGCGTTGCGGTCGCCCGGCAAGGGACCGCCAATAACGTTGTTGGACGCCCCGTACAGAATGGTCAGGCCGGCGCGGACTTCAATATTAACGAGGAGGTTTTCGTTAGCGTCCGTAATCGAGCAGCCCACTTCCTTCGTGTTGTTCTCGATGGTGCAGCCGCGAATCGAGTTGTTGCTCGCGGTCTCGGTCTGGATCGAGATGGCCCCGTCCTTGAACAGCCCAATCGCCAGGTCCATCACCGTGTTTTCTTGCGAGCGGATGCGCAGGCCGCTGCCGTTATGTCCGAATCTCAACGGACAACTGAATTCAGACGTGTTGCCCGTCCCACTTGTCGCCGTGGCCGTAAAATTGTATTCCAGAAACGTACTTAGGTTGAGCGTGAACGCCCATGTGCCGCCATCGTCGGCCACGGTCGTGTCAATGTAGATTTCACCCTCGTCTTCGCTGTCCGCGAAGAGTTCGATGGTCGCGTTCGGCTGAGACTTTCCCCGCACTTCCACGTCCGTGCCACTGAGAGGTTCCAGCGCTAACGTGTGCGGCGCCTGAAAGTCTTCATTGGCGGCGTCGCCCAGATCAATGCCGAGACCATCGTTAAGGGTGATCGTGTTCTGCGTGATGGTGTTGAATATCCCCGTGCCTTCGCCGCCCGACGAGACCGTCACGCCATTGCCCTCGTTGCCGGCAATAAAGTTGTCCACGACCCGGTTGCTGTTCCCGTTGGCAATCTCGATGCCGTCCCCTGCATTGTTGACAATAAAGTTCCCGGCACCCAGTGTGTTGATATTTCCGGAAACCGCCACCCCTGCCCCGCCATTGGCGTTGACCACGTTGTTCCTGACGACGTTTCCACTTCCCCCCAGCACGAGACCTGAGCCGGTATTTTCGGAAAACTGGTTGCCGCCGGCGACGCCGATAAAGTTGCCGCTCCCTTCCACGGTCACACCGGCCTGGCCGTTGGGAATCGCCTGGCCGGATTCCCCGAGCCCGATCCGATTGTTCGAGATGCTGTTGCCCAGGCCCTCCACGATCAGGCCGTCCCCGATGTTGCCGGAGATGATATTGCCCCCTTGAATCGCGTTGCCGGCCCCGGTGGCCGAGATCAGAATGCCTGTGCCATTCCCTAGGTCGAGGTTGGCGCCGTCAGTGCCGATCTTGCAGGCTTCGACGAAATTGCCTGCCCCGTCGATGACTATGCCCTGGTCCGGGAATTGGACGAAGGTCAGATTGCGAAGGATGTTGCCGTTGCCCGTGAGGCGCAATCCGGCGCCGGCGGTGAGCTTGTCCCCGCGCAGGGTCACGCCGGCCGAACCGTCAATGGTCGTCTCGCCCGTGACCAGGGGCGGCAGTTCGGTTACCGGTTGAATCACAAACGACTGGCTGAACGTAATCGTGTCCGGCCCCGGAAGTATCTCTGCGGTCAGGATGGCGCCACGGAGCGAACCGAAGCCGGCGTCGTTCGCGTTGTTCACCACGAGCGCGGCCCGGGAAGAGGGAGGCGCCACGGCGCTGGGCGGCGCCCAGCCGACCGCGTCCAGCGGGACCAACTGGCCCTCGCTATTGACGGCGTGCTGGGCCGCGATGAGGGGCCCGGCGGCATTGGGGGGCACAAAGTCGACCTTGTCGCCCTCGAGGCGGACGCCTGGGTTGCCAATAATCGTGGTCCCGCCGGTCGGGTCGTCCAGCGGAGGAAGAGGCCTCGTGAACGGCTTGACCACACCGCCGCCCTGAAAAACAATAGTGTCGGGACCTTCATGGGCATTGGCTTCTTCGATGGCCGTGCGCAAACTGGCGTCGCCGGTGCCAGGCCAGTCCTCGGCCACCCCGTCGCCGGGGTTGGCGTCGCCGAAGTCGTTGGGATAGATGTCGCTGCTGTAGTAGTGGTTCACATAGAGCGTGTCCGCTTCGGCGGCCGGCAGGTAAAGTAAACACGCCGCGAACAAGCCGCAAAGGAAACCACCCCGTTTTGAGAAACTGGCGAAACCACTCATCCCAAACTCTCCTTCACGAGCCTCGGGCCGCTCGTGCGCGATGCTTTGGCTTTAGGTATCACGCTTTTCGGCGGGGCCACCGGTCCCCGGGACCGCGTGCAGCGACCGCTTGCCGCGTACAATTGCAATAAACATCATCCCGGAAAATACCGCTGCCACCAGCAAGTCGCCGGCGTCCCAGCCCTGCTCCGTTGC
This sequence comes from Candidatus Hydrogenedentota bacterium, assembly GCA_016182645.1. Classification (GTDB taxonomy): domain Bacteria; phylum Hydrogenedentota; class Hydrogenedentia; order Hydrogenedentales; family JACPGD01; genus JACPGD01. Next base: position 9,894 of record JACPGD010000486.1, read on the forward strand.
TCCGCCGCAGCCAAAGAAGGCCCGCTTGGGCGCTTGTGTCAGCGGCAGGATCAAGGTCTGAATGGCGCCCGCCCCGAGGAAGGCCGTCGCCGTGCCCGGCTGATAACGGGGCGCCGTGGCATCGACGGTGTGGACCCCGCCCGGCACCAGCGGGAAGTCATAATAGGCGTGGTCGTTCGCCCGGGCGGCCCCGGAAATACCCTCGAGCGTCACGTTCGCCGTCGTAATGCGCGACTGGAAACCGCTGTCCCACACAATGACGTGCAGGGTGGCGGCGTCTTGACCGTTGCCCGCGGCCAGGAAAGGCGTGAAATCCGCGGGGCCGGAGATCCGCGCATCGACGGCGGCTTCCGTGTCCTCTGACCAGTCATTTTGCTCCATCACTATGGTTTCTTCATCCAGGTTGACCACCGCGTTGCCCGAGATCGAGGCGGCAAAGGTGTTCCAGCCGCTGGTGGCCGTGCCGGACTCGCCGAGCGAATTCGATCCCGCCACGTCGGTCCCGGCCCGGACGATGATGCCGGCGGTCGAGAGATCCTGGAAGACGCACTGACGGATCAGCGGCAGCGCATCGCTGATGTCGATGCCGGCACTGAGTTCGCTGAATGTGCATCCCTCGATAATGGTTCCAGCGGCGGCCGCGCCCTCCACCAGGATACCCGTGGCCGGCAGGCTTGCGTCGCCGAGGAACGTCACCTGCTCTACCCACATCGCCACATCGGTGATCGCCAGCAATACTTCGTCGCTCGAGAAGCCCACGATGCTGAGGTTGACCAACGCGCTGTTATTGGCGCCGGCAACGAAGCCCTCGATGGCAACGTCCGCGCCCACGGCCCCGGCCAGGGTGACCCACGGATCGAGAGCCACGTCTTCCGCATAGACGCCCGCGGCCAGCACGATGCGCACGGGGTGCGCGGCGCTCGCGCCGGCATTGGCGAGTGCGAACGCAATGGTCGCGAACGGCGTGCCGCGAGTGCCCGCCTTGGCCGTGTCGTTACCGCTGGGTGCGACAAAGATCGTCCGTTCTGGACTGTTCGGATTGTTCGGATCCGATTCGAGGAGAAATTCTTCGGCATTGGTCAGGCCGTCGCCGTCCGCGTCCTCATCGCCGTCCGGCGACAGCGGGTCGAACTCATGATTGAACTCGAAGAGATCCGGCATGCCGTCAAAATCGGTGTCGGGCGCGAACTCGCTGGTGCCGAGGCATTCCTCGAGGCACGCGCTGAGGCCATCGCTGTCAGCGTCGGTGGGAGTGTCTTCATCCAGGCAACTCAGGCGGCAGTCCTCGGGGCAATTCTCGACGGTCACGGTGCGCGCCACCTCGGCGGGGCCGTTGGCGAAACGATCGACCACGCGATAGCGGATGATGTAGGTGCCGGGCACGTTGGTGTTGACCGGATTGGTCACCTGGATGTTCGCACTCACGTCGCCTTCGCAGCCGTCCGTCGCCGTCGCGCCGGGATCATTGAACACGCTCCCACAGGGGACGGTGATTGCGGGCGCGCCCAGGAGTGTGATGTTGGGGGCGGTGTCGTCCCGCACGTCCACGATCCGCGACACGGGCACGGCCGCATTGCCGGCTTCGTCGGTCACGTTGTAGCGCAAGGTGTAGACGCCGGGCACGGAGGTGTTCACGGCGCCGGAAATGACCACGTCCTCGCTCAAGTCGCCGTCGTAGTTGTCCGTCGCGGCGGCGCCGAGTTCTTCATAGGGATCGCCGCAGTCCAGGGTCACCCGGTCCGGTCCATTCAGCACAATCACGGGCCGGACGTTGTCCCGCACGATGACGGTGCGCGTGGCCGCGTCGCTGTTGCCGGAAGCGTCGCGCACGCTGAAATTGACGATGTACGTGCCGGTCTGGCTGGTGTCCACGCCGCTCGTGTCAACGGTGACCGCGGGCAGCGCCTCGTCGCAGGTGTCCACGGCGGTCGCGCCGGGATCGGTATACGCGGTGTGCACCGTGATCGTAATCGGGTTGACGCCCTGAACGGTGATATTGGGCGCCGTGCGGTCGAGCACGCGCACCGTGCGCGACACCGGCACGGCCATGTTCCCGGAAGCGTCCGCGACCGTATAGGAGACGGTATACACGCCAGGCGCGCCCGTATTGACGGGGTTGTTAGTCACGATGTTCCCCGTGATATTGCCCGCGCAGATGTCAAACGCGGAGGCGCCCGCGTCATCGTAGGGCGAGCCGCATTCGAGGGTCAGGCTCGGGCTGCCCAAGAGCGTCAGTTGCGGCGGCGTCGTGTCGAGCACGCGCACGGTCCGTGTCACGGTCGCCGCGGCCTTCCCGGAGGTGTCCGTCACATTGTAGGAAACCAGGTACGTACCCGGCGCCGCGGTGTCCACGGCGGGCACGGGCAGGCCGTCGCGCGTGATCGTAATCGTGATGTCCCCGGTCAGGTCTTCGTCCACGTCGTCGGCCGCGGTCGCGCCGGGTTCCTCATAGCTGTCGATGTTGCACTCGAGGTTGATCTCCGCGGAACCGAGCAGGGTGATGACCGGCGGCGCCAGGTCGACCACCGCGGGTAGGCTGAATTGGGACGTGTTGCCGTTCGAGTCGCTGGCCGTGGCCGTGATGTTCATCGCGACATAGGGTTCGAGATCGATGCTGCTGAAGAAGAGGCCGCTGCCGTTGGCCGTGGCCGACGCCAGCCAGGTCTCGCCTTCGTTTTCACCTTCATCGTTGATGAAGATATCGATGATAGCGTTGGCGGGCGCGGTCCCGCGGACGGATCCCAGTTCCGTGATCACGGGCGCGGCCAGGCCCGTATTGCCGCCGGAGAACAGGGCGATACCGATGCTGCCGTTGTCATGAATCGAGTTGCGGCGGATCCAGTGGCTGAGGGTCGCCTCGCCCACGACACGAACGCCGTTGATGGCGTTGCCCGCGATCAGGTTCGCGGCGCCGGGAAGGGTCCCGCCGATGGCCGAATTGGTTGCGCCCCCGCTGATGCCGACCCCATGGATGTCATTGCCAATCAGTCCGTCGCCCGTGGCGTCCGTGCCGATATAATTGCCCAGCACCTGCGTGCCCCGCGTATCGGTCCCGGTAATCAACACGCCATTCAGCACGTTGCCGGAAATGACATTGCGCGCCTCATCCACCGTGCCGCCCACGAGGGTGTTCGTCGCGGCGGCGTCGATGCGGATGCCGTTGGCGCCATTACCAAGATCGCTGGTACCTGCCGAATCGACGCCAATGTGGTTTCCGAAGACGATGTTGCCGTCCGTATTCGGATTACCGATGAAGAGGCCGTCCAGCGCGTTCGCGGCGATGACGTTGCGCGCCCCCTCGGCCGTTCCGCCAATGCGATTATCGCTGGCGCCCTCGATGATCACGATGCCGCGCCCCGCGTTGCCCATGGCCTGCACGCCGTCCGTGCCGATGCGGCAGTCGCGCACGATGTTGTTCGTGGCGGCCGTGCCCATAATGGTGACGCCGTCTCCGGGC
>JACPGD010000487.1 GCA_016182645.1 Candidatus Hydrogenedentota bacterium
CGTGGCGTTAAGATCATCGGTGATGTGCCGATTTACGTCGCGCACGACAGCGCCGATGTCTGGGCGCACCGGGAATTGTTCAAACTGGACGAAGCCGGCAAACCCACCGTGGTGGCCGGTGTGCCCCCAGATTACTTCAGCGCGACCGGCCAGCTTTGGGGCAATCCCATCTATCACTGGGACCGTATGTCCGCCACGAAGTATCAGTGGTGGATCGAGCGTGTGAGCGTCAACCTGGAACTCTTCGATGCGATGCGGCTGGATCATTTTCGTGGTTTCGAGGCGTTCTGGCAGGTGGCCAGCGCGGAAGCCACTGCGGAGAATGGCGAATGGATTCGCGGGCCCGAGGACGAGATCTTTGACGCACTCAAACAAAAGCTCGGCGACGAATTGCCCTTCATTGCGGAAGACCTCGGCGTCATCACACCGGCCGTCGTGGCGTTGCGGGAGCGCGCCGGACTCGTCGGGATGGCCGTGTTGCAGTTTGGCCTCGGCAACAACCCCGGCGACAGCGCCTGCCCGCCGCACCGCTACACGCGCGACCTGGTGGCTTACACCGGGACGCACGACAACGAAACCATCTCCGGCTGGGCGCGGCGACTCCAAGAGCAGGAGCCGTGGCGCTGGGAATACGTGCACAACTACCTGGCCGTGAATGGCCAACCTTTTCATTGGGCGTCCATCCGCTCGCTGATGGCGAGTGTCGCGGACGTGGTGGTCTTCCCGCTCCAGGATGTCCTGGGCATCGACAATGCCGCCCGCATGAACCGCCCCGGCGAAGTCGGCGCGAATTGGGAATGGCGCTTCCAGGCCGACTTGCTCCACCAGGACGTGCGCGCAAAACTGCGCGAACTGACCCATCTCTACGGCCGCCTGCCGTAATGGACTCAATGGACATCGGATGTCTATGATTGAAACAATGTTCCATGAAGGCTGATGGGGGAGAAACACCATGAAATCGTTTAATGCATCCACGCTGATTCTGCTCCTGACTGCCTGGGCACAGGCGGTCGAACCAGGAACTCTGGAGAAGGCAAAGTCCAACGGGGAACTGAACCGGCAGGCGCTCTTGCTCTGCTGGCGGTTCGTGCCCGCCTGGCTCCAGTGCGCTGACCCTGTGAGTGGACTCATCCCGCGCAACATCAGTAAAGATTTCTACTGGAACGCCCGGGACAGCGCTGCGGACAACTACCCCTTCATGGTGCTGTCGTCGTGGCTCACGGATCGCCCGCTGTTTGAGGGACGCATGCACGAGATGCTCGCCACGGAGCAGCGCCTCGCCAATCGGGTGGACCGCCTGCCGGACGATTGGCTCTTCGCGACGCAGGCCTTTCGCACGCTCGAACCGAAGATGGACGATCTCATCTTTGGCGCGAGCGAATACTGCAAGGACGGGCTTTTGCCCATCACCGAAATGCTCGGGCCGAGCCCGTGGACGGAGCGCATGCTGGGGTTGATCGACGATATCTGGAAGCACGCCGCGACGGAATCGGAAGTGGGCAAGGTCCCCAGCACTTCGCATGAAGTTGCGGGCGACCTGATGCAAGTGCTCTCCCGCTTGTACTGGATGACGGGCAACGCGCCGCACAAACAGGAAGCGTTTCAACTCGCGTCGTTCTACTTGGATCACCACTTGCCCACCGAGGCCGAGCAACTCCGCCTGGACGACCACGGCTGTGAAGTCATCGGCGGCCTATCCGAGGTCTATGTCATCGCGGACAAAGAAGATCCGGAAACAGCGAACCGCTGGCGCCCACGGATACATAAGATGCTCGACCGCGTCCTCGAAGTCGGTCGCGACGCCGACGGCCTGCTGTACAACGTCGTCAACCCGGTCACCGGTGAGATCCTCTCCGAAGAACGCACGGACAACTGGGGCTACAACTACAACGCCTTTGCCGTGGTCTTTGCCCTGGATGGCGTGGACCGATTCAAAGAAGCCATCGATCACGTCATGAGCAACCTCATGAAGAACAAAGATTATCCGTGGGAGAAGGACATCGCCGACGGTATCGCGGATTCGCTCGAGGGCGGCATCAACCTGCTCAACCGCTTTCCGAATGAGGAGGTCGAAGCGTGGGCGGACCATATGGGCCAGCGGCTCTTCGCGAAGCAGCAGGACACCGGCATCATCGCCGGCTGGCACGGCGACGGCAACGCGGCGCGCACCGCGATGATGTATGCGCTGTGGAAGAGCCGGGGCGCGCGGGTCGAGCCGTGGCGGGCGGACGTGCGCGTGGGCGCCGTTCAAGACCTCCAAGGCGTCACGCATTTCGTGGTCACGGCGGACTGGCCGTATCAAGGCAAACTTCGTTTCGATGTGCCGCGCCACGCGGAATACCTGCACCTGCCTATGGACTACCCGCGACTCAACCAATGGCCGGAATGGTTCACTGCCGCGAAAGAAGGCTGCCTGTACGCCACCGATCACAGCGAATTCCCGCCCATGGACGTCAACGTGGCCAATGTAGTGCCGGAGTATCTTGCCGCCGGTGATACCCCTTACCGGTACGAGGTCACCGCCGCGGCCTTGCGCGAGGGACTGCCCATCAGCGCGACCAAGGAGACGCCCTACACGCTGTCCGTCTGGAAACTTCGTGTTCCGTGACCCGCCGAGCTCATCCACGATCCTGCGTATATCTCGGATAAAGCTTCTCCGCCAAAGTGAGACCACAAATCAGTCTCGGCATCCCGCCAGCACTGAACCTTTTCACGCCTGAAAGCGTCTTATGGGCTGGAAACGGGGATGAGCACGCATGCGCAGCAAGCCGGAAATTCAAAGTGAGCTCTTCCTGCTGCGTTGGCGAGCGGGGGACCGCGCCGGTCTTGAAGGATTGATGCAGACCTGGGAGCGGCGTCTCTTCTACTATCTGCGCCGCACCCTCTCCTCGGAAGAGGATTCCTGGGACGTCCTACAGGAGGTGTGGTTGCGGGTGTGGCAGCATGCGGGGGAAGTCAAGTCCCCCAAGTGTCTGCCGGCGTGGCTTTACCGCATCGCGCACAACACCGCGGTCAGCCACCTGCGGCGGCAGCGACGCTACCAAGAGACCTTGGAAAGCGCGCCGGCGCCGCCTGAGGAAGGCGCGGCCGCGTTCACCGCGGAAGACGCGGAGCGCATCCACGCCGGGCTGGACCGGCTGCCACTGCCTTTTCGCGAGGTACTGGTCTTGTTCTTCCTCGAGGAGTTTTCGCAGGCGGAAATTGCGGAGATTCTTGGCATTCCTGCCGGCACGGTGAAGTCGAGGCTGTTCTATGCGAAGCAAGCCCTGCGCGGGGAACTCGACAAGGAGGCCTTATGAGCGATCCAGAACTGAGAGAGGCGCTGCTGGCCCGGGAGCAGTTGTCACCGGCATTGAAAGCTCGTCATGAGCAGGAGGTACGGAAAATGATGGTGCGTCCGTTGAAATGGTACGAGAGAATCGCTTACGCCTGTGGTTGCGTCTTGGGGCTCTCCTTTTTCGGGATATTCTCCTGGGTGGGAGTCCACGCATCGAACACCCTTCCGCCGCTCGCGGTGGCGGGGTTCTTTCTGACCGCCTTGTTCGGGCTTGCCTTCGCGGCCGTGGCTTTCCTGGTCCTGCGCGCGGGAAAATTACGCGTGCTGCGCGACGAAGGGTTGTTCACGGGCCTGGTCTGGATGTTCATGGTGCTCATGATGACCCTCTTCCTGGTGCTGGGGCAGGAGATGGAAGACACGGCCAAGGGCACCCAGATGATCCTGATTGGCCTGGTGTTTTTCGTCACGTTCGGCGTGGTCGGGCTGCTGCAGTACCGGATTCACCAGACCGAGTCCCGCGTGCGCGAGGCCGTCCTGCGCGTCGAACTCCAGGTGGCCGAACTCGCCGAGCGGCTTAACCTGGGCAGTCCTCCTTGCAGGTGAGCGGATCCTCTCATTCCCACAGGTTCCTGCGGGTGCTAGCTGCAGCCCCAACCCTCCAGCTAAGCCCTTGAACTACAGGGTCTTGCAGCACGCCTTCCCTCCAAAGCATCTCCCTCTTGACAACACCTTGTCGAGGTGCTATTATCACTCGATAGGGGTGAGTGCTAACAACGCTTGCCGCTTACCTTTTTCGGCCTGGCGCGACCGCGCTGGGAGCCCGGGCAAAATACCTTTTCGTAGGGGCTACTCAACGTAGCTGTTGGCAATCAAAGTAACTGAAGGAGATGCGACTCATGAAAGTTCGTCCACTGGCTGATCGGATTCTCGTCAAGCGCGAAGAACCGAGCGAGACGGTCAAGGGCGGGATCATCATTCCGGATTCCGCGAAGGAGAAGCCGCAGGAGGCGAAGGTCGTCGCCGTGGGCGCCGGCCGCCTGGATGACAACGGCAAGCGCGTGCCGCTCGAGCTGAAAAAGGGCGACCGGGTCCTCATCGGCAAGTATTCCGGTACCGAAGTGAAGATCGACAGTGTCGAGCACCTGATTCTGCGCGAAGACGATGTGCTGGCCGTGCTCGAGTAGTCCCGGCCCCCCGGCCATTTCAACCCCTGAATCAAACGATATGGAAAACGTGGAGGAATTAAGACTATGGCTGCCAAGCAATTGGAGTTCGGTGAAGACGCCCGCCGGGCCGTCCTGAACGGCGTGATGAAATTGAGCCGCGCCGTGAAAGTGACCCTGGGCCCGAAGGGGCGCAACGTGGTGCTCGACAAGAAATGGGGCGCGCCGACCGTCACGAAAGACGGTGTGAGCGTGGCCAAGGAAATCGAGCTGGAAGACAAGTACGAGAACATGGGCGCGCAGATGGTGAAGGAAGTCGCCTCGAAGACTTCCGACGTGGCCGGCGACGGCACCACCACCGCGACCGTATTGGCGGAAGCGATTTACCGCGAAGGTCTGCGCAACGTGACCGCGGGCGCGAACCCGATGGCGCTGAAGCGCGGCATCGAGAAGGCCGTCGAAGTCGTGGTCGAGAACCTGGCCAAGATGAGCAAGCAGGTCCGCAACGACAAGGAAGTGATCAAGAACGTCGCCACCATCTCCGCGAACAGCGACGCGGAAATCGGCAAAATCATTGCCGAAGCGATGGAGAAGGTCGGAAATGACGGCACGATCACCGTCGAAGAAGCCAAGAGCATCGAGACGACGCTTGAAGTCGTCGAGGGCATGCAGTTCGACAAAGGCTACCTGTCGCCCTACTTCGTGACCAGCTCCGAGACGATGGAGTGCACGCTCGAAGACTGCTACATCCTGATCCACGAGAAAAAGGTCTCGAACCTGAAAGACCTGCTGCCGCTGCTCGAGCAGATCGCGAAGAGCGGCAAGCCCCTCCTGATTGTCGCGGAAGATGTCGAAGGCGAGGCCTTGGCCACGCTGGTCGTCAACAAGATCCGCGGCACCTTCCAGGCGTGCGCCGTGAAGGCCCCTGGCTTCGGCGACCGCCGCAAGGCCATGCTCGAAGACATCGCGATCCTCACGGGGGGAACAGCCGTGTTCGAGGCGCTGGGCGTCAAGCTCGACAGTATCCCGCTGACGGACTTGGGCCGCGCCAAG
>JACPGD010000494.1 GCA_016182645.1 Candidatus Hydrogenedentota bacterium
CCCCACCAGGGCCCGGACAAAGCCCTTGTACTAGTCCTGGCTGTCAGTGCACACCAGGGCGCCAGTGACTGGGTCAAGCTCGTCTTCGTTGCCGCGCGCCTTGAGCGAGGCCAGCTTCTTCTCGTCAAACTTGTCGAGTCCAGCGGTGAGTGCGTCTTCCGCTGCTTTCTGGAGACGCATATCCACCGTGGTCTCGATGTCCATGCCACCCTCGAGCACTTCCTCCCGGGCATATTGGTTAAACATGAACTGCCGGATCTCTTCGACAAAGTACGGTGCCTTGTACTTTTTCGGACGCCAGACCTGTTCCTCGACCCGGCGTTGCGCGCGCTCTTCCGGGGTCACCACGGAAACACTGAGATCTTCCTGGCGTGCCTGGTCGCGCTCTTCTTCTGTTATGAAGCCCTCGTCGAACATTTGGTTCAGCACGATGTCGCGTCGCGCCAGGGCATTTTCAAAATTACGGAGCGGTTCCTGTTTGTTCGGTGAGCGCGTCACCCCGGCCAGCATGGCGGCCTCGCCCAGCGTCACGTCGCGGCAACTCTTATCGAAGTACTGCCGCGATGCCGCCTCAACGCCATAAGCGCTGATGCCGAGGAAGATCTGGTTCAGGTACAGTTCCAGGATCTCATCCTTGGTGAATTCCCGCTCGACCTGCAACGCGACGATGGCCTCGCGAATCTTTCGCTGTGGGGTGACTTCCTTGCCGACCAGCAAGTCTTCCACGTTGCGCACCGCCTGCTGGGTAATCGTGCTGCCGCCCTGGCGGTCGCCTGTCCGGAAGTAGTGAAGCGCGGCGCGGGCTATCGCGTCCACGCGCACGCCTTTGTGGTCGTAGAACGGATGATCTTCCGTGGCGATGAAGGCCTTTTGCAGGTGCAGCGGTATCTCACTGAGCGGCATCAATTGCCGCTCTTCAATCGAGAATTCCGCCAGGAGCTCGCCGTCATAGGAATAGACCTTGCTCCCGACTTTCGGGCGGAAGTCTTCAAGTGTCGTGATGGTCTCTTTCGCATCGTCAAGAATTGAAACAAACACCCCCAGCATGGCACCGCCCAGCGCGCCCACAATGAGGATGAAGACGAAAAAGATGCCGGCGCAGCCGCGCCCTTTCCTGGGAGCATCAGAACTCATGCAAGGAGAACCTCGGTTCCACTGAGATTAGATGTACGATTATACCGAAATGGTTCCTCATGGCTTAAATGCGCGCAAAAGGGCCAAGGTGGCGGCCCGTAGTGCGCTCGCCGAGCGCTGCACTACTGGACTTGCCTGCCGATGGGGATGCGCCAGAGGATGCGGCAGAGGAACCATTGGACCGCCAGCGCGCCGAAGGCATCGGCAATGAGGTCCAGCGGGTCAAAGGAACGCGTGGGGACGAAGTACTGGTGTGCCTCATCAAAGAGGCCGTACAGCAGCGCAAACCCCAACGGCCCGAGGAATTGAAGGATGGGATGGACTTCGGTATTGGATCGACGCAACGCCAAGGACACGAGCGCGGCCAATCCACCGTAGACCGCCATGTGCACGAGCTTGTCCAGCCCTGGAAGTACTTCGATGTTTACCGGCTGCGGCTGGTGCGAGCACCAGAAGATGGCCGCGCAATAGCCGAGGATGAACAGGGAATAGTGCGTGCGGATCATCAATAAATCAATTCTGCCCAGCGCCCGCCCGCGCTCATTTCCGCCTTGCGCCGTTCCCACTTCTCCTGCGAGCCAATGATGGCCATCATGGCGCTATCGAGCATCTCGCGCACCCGCTCAAGTCCCGCTACATAAACATAGGTGTTAGGTTGGGACATCAACAGCCAGATTTCGTCGCCGTTCTGCTTGAGGGTGCGCTGCAGATCGATGGGCGCATCCAAGGCCGGGCGCGGGCTGACGGCCTCGAAGGCCTTGAACGTTTCCTGGTCATAGTAGTTGGCCAAGTCATTCTTCAAATCATTCATGTAGAGCAATTCGACACCCGTTTTGGCGCCATAAAAAAGCCGCACGCGCCCCTGCCAGCCACCGAGCCGATCATAGATCTGCCGGACAAACGCGCGGAACGGGGCGATGCCGGTGCCCATACCGATCATGATGAGATTGGCCGCCGGATCTTCCGGCAGCGTGAACACACTGCCGAAGGGCCCCGTCAGCAGTACTTTCGCGCCATTTTTTAAGTCGCACAGGTAATTCGAGGCGACGCCGGCGTAGCGTTCGCCGTTGATCTCGTCGATATAGAAGCAGCGCTTGACGCAGATGGAGATGGCCGAGGGAGAACCATTCTCGCCGCCGTCCGTGCTGGCAATGGAATACAGGCGCAAATGGTCCTCATTGCCAAACTCATGCGGGCCGGGAACAATCACGCCGATGCTCTGACCCACAGTGAATGCGAAATCCTGGTGGTCCACTTCCAGGACGATGTGCCGCACTTCTTCGGTGTAGTCTTCCGGTGTGATGCGCACGGATTCCTTCACCGTGCCATGAAAGGTAACGCCGGTCCTTTCGATGTCCACAAGCATAGCCATGATGATACCCCCAAATCGGTTAAATGAATCCTGGTGATATTGAGGCCGCCCGCACGATCCCTGGAGCGGCCGTCGATGAACAGCGTTCAGGGATACGCTTCACGTTGGGCGGCCAAGTAACAGGGGTAATATACCATAGGGCCGCGGGTGGGGTCACACCCGGCGCCCGCGGCGCCTGGAGGGCGCCCAAAGGGGCATCAGAAATGCATTTATTAAAACGGACGCATTTGTTATGATGCCCAAGGGGAGGAGGGGTAGCCGGGGCTTCCAGCCCCGTTCGGGGGCGTAATGTGGCGACTGTCTGAAAGGGACCAAGGACTTGGGCACTTGCCCAATGGTCTTAGCGAAGGGGCGTCAAAGATGAACGCGCCCGGGTCAGGGGCGCTTTGGAGGGGCGGGGCAATGCGGTACGTGGGAACCGGCATGCTGGTGTTGCTGATGGCAATGCCTGGGTGGAGTGAGGATGCCCACTCCGTGGGGGCGGACGTGGCGCCGTGGGGGCCGCTGTCGGGCGTGGAGGAAATCGTCTTTGCCGTGCGGAAGCCGGGGAAGGACGGTCACTGGTACGCCAATTTCAGCTATTACGCGGAGGGCCCGCAGCGGGTCACTTACGAAGACGGCGGCAAGCTGCTGAAATACAACCTGCGCTACGGCCACACGGCTGTGCTGCTCGAGGACGCGCAGGGCGGCGTGCGCGACCCGCAGGTGCATTACGACGGGCAGAGGATCGTCTTTTCGTATCGTAAAGGGGGCACGTGCAACTACCACCTCTACGAAATCGGGGTGGACGGGACCGGCCTGCGGCAATTGACGGACGGGCCCTATGACGACGTGGAACCAACCTACCTGCCCGACGGCGGGATCATGTTTGTGTCAACGCGGTGCCGGCGCTGGGTGAACTGCTGGCTGACGCAGGTGGCGGTGTTGCACCGCTGCGACGCGGATGGTGGCAACATCCGGCAGATCTCAAGCAACAACGAACACGACAATACGCCGTGGCCATTGCCGGATGGGCGCATTCTCTATCAGCGCTGGGAGTACGTGGACCGCAGCCAAGTACATTATCACCACTTGTGGACAATGAACCCGGACGGCACGGGACAGATGGTCTACTACGGGAACCAGCAGCCCGGCGTGTTGATGATCGACGCGAAGCCCATCCCCGGCTCGGAAAAAGTAGTGGCCATCTTCTCGCCGGGTCACGGCCAGCGCGAGCACGCGGGACAGATGACGGTGTTGAGCGCGGCCGCCGGGCCGGATGCTGCGGAGTCCGCGCATTTCCTAAACAATGATATGGACTACCGCGATCCGTACCCGCTCTCCGAAGAGTGTTTTCTCGTGGCGCGCGGGCACCAGCTCCTGGTGATGCGCGGCGATGGTATCCCCGGGCTGCTTTACGCCCTGGACGACGCTGCACGAGGGGCTGGTTTCGAATGTCATGAGCCGCGGCCCGTGCTGGCACGCAATGCCGAGCCAGCACTTCCGCCCAAGAGCGATCCGGCGCGTGGCGTGGGCCATCTCGTGCTCGCGGACATTTACCAGGGAAGAAACATGGAAGGGGTCGCGCGGGGCGAGATCAAGAAGGTGCTCGTGCTCGAATCGTTGCCCAAACCTATCAATTTCACGGGCGGCATGGAGCCGCTGAGTTATGGCGGGACCTTTACGCTGGAGCGTGTGCTGGGCACCGCGCCCGTCGAGCCGGATGGCTCCGCCTATATTGAGGCGCCGGCGCTGCGCAGCCTGATACTGGTGGCCCTGGACGAAAACGACCTCGCCGTGAAGCGGATGCAGAGCTTTCTGGCGGTGCAACCGGGTGAAGTCCTGAGTTGCGCGGGCTGTCATGAACAACGCACACAGACACTGCTGCCCGCCGCTGATCTGCAAGCGCTGAAGCGTTCCCCGAGCCAGATCGCCCCCATTTCCGATGTGCCGGACGTGTTTGATTTTCCGCGGGACATCCAACCGATTCTCGACAAGCACTGCGTGCCGTGTCACGACTACGCGGACACGGCGGCGGGCGGCCCGAGGGCGGGCGGCGTGGTCCTCACGGGCGATCACGGCCCGATGTTCTCGCACAGTTATTTCACCCTGAGCGCGCGACGCGAATTTTCGGACGGGCGGAACCGGCCGGAGAGCAATTATGCGCCGCGGTCGTTTGGCAGCGCGGCCAGCCGCCTGCTCGAAAAACTCAATGGCGGCCACCACGCGGTGCGCGCCTCGGAACGAGAGCGGCGCATGGTGCGGTTGTGGATCGAGACGGGCGCGCCATACCCAGGCACCTATGCGGCGTTAGGCTCGGGGATGATCGGCGGCTATGCTGAGAACAAGATTGACCGCAGTGATCTGTTGTGGCCCAGCATGCGCGCCGCCCAGCAGACGTTGCGGGAGCGGTGCACCGGGTGCCACCACGATGCGCTGGCCCTGCCGGATTCGCCCTCGGACAATATGGGCATGCCGCCGTGGGAGATCAATTACACGGATCCGCGCTTGCGCTTTTCCCGGCACATCCTCTACAACCTGAGTCGGCCCGAGCAGTCGCTGCAAGTGCTGGCGCCGCTGGCCAAGGAAGCGGGCGGCTATGGACTGTGCGGAACCGCCCAAGACGCGCCGGTGTTCAAAGACACGAGTGACGCAGGGTATCAGACGCTGCTGGAGGCGATTGTGGAGACGAAGAGGCGTCTGGAGGAAATTAAGCGGTTCGACATGCCGGGGTTCCGGCCACGGCCAGAGTACGTCCGCGAGATGCAGCGCTTTGGAATCCTGGGGCCGGAGGTGGAGGCGGATCGCGTGGACCCGTACGCGGCGGATCGCGCCTATTGGGAATCGCTGTGGTGGCGGGGGGAGCGCAAGGATGAAGTACGCAGTGCGAAGTACGAAGGGAAAATAGTGCTACCCGGAGCATAACGGGGGATGCGGGGAACGTGGGGAATCGAAAAGAATTGAGGAAGCTGACAATGGCGCGAGCGGCCTCGTGTGTGTTTTGCTGCTGGGTGCTGCTTGGCTTTCCTGGGGAAGCCCGTGGGGAACCTTATCTTTCGCCGCTGGCCGTAACGGTCCACGGCGATACGGTATGGGTAGCGGCCGCGACGGCGGATCGCGTCTTGGCGTTTAACGTGCAACGGCGGGAAGTGGTGCATGTGGTTGCGGTGACGGGGAGCCCCTCCGGGCTCATGCTTTCCCCCGGTGGTGAGCGGCTGTATGTAACGTGCGGCGGGGCGGAGGGCCGGGTACAAATTATTGATACGGCAAAAAGCGAGGTGATCAGTGAATTAAACACGGGGCACACCCCGTCGGCCCCACTGATCAGCCCCGATGGTCAGACGCTGTTCGTTTGCAACCGCTTCAACGATGAGGTGTCCGTCATTGATCTCGCCGGGCCGCGGGAGCGAGTGCGCATTCCCGTTTCCCGTGAGCCGGTGGCTGCCGCGCTGAGTCTGGACGGACACTGGCTGTTCGTGGCAAACCTGTTGCCAGCGGGCCGCGCTGATGGCGGCTACGTGGCCGCGGTGGTGGATGTTATCGATGCGCAGGCCCTCCAACCCGCGGGAACGATTACCCTCCCCAATGGGAGCACCAGCCTCCACGGCATTTGCATGTCGCCGGACGGCCAGTACGCTTACGTCACCCACATCCTCGCGCGCTACCACCTGCCCACCACGCAACTCGAGCGCGGCTGGATCAACACCAATGCCCTGAGCGTGATCGATGTCGCGGCGAAAACATTGGTCAACACAGTGCTGCTCGACGAACTGAACCTTGGCGCGGCGAACCCCTGGGGCGTCGCATGCACGCCGGATGGAAAGTGGCTGTGCGTGGCACACGCGGGCAGCCACGAACTGAGCGTGATCGACCGCGCGCGCTTACACGAGAAGCTCGCCGCCGCCGCAACGGCGGGCATTGACGGCGAGACGCCTAACGATCTGGCGTTCCTCCTGGATATGCGCCAACGAGTACCGCTCAAAGGCAAGGGCCCGCGTGGCCTGGCGGCGCTCGGTTCCCGCATCTATGTGGCGGAGTATTATTCGGGAACGCTGGGACTCATTGATCTCGCGGATGGTCCCCAAAAACCGGCGCTGAGTTTGGCGCTTGGTCAGGAACCGCCACTGACGACGGTGCGCCGGGGGGAGATGCTTTTTCATGACGCCAGTGTGTGCTTTCAGCATTGGCAAAGCTGCGCCAGTTGCCACCCCGGCAACGCGCGCGTGGACGGGTTGAATTGGGACCTGCTTAACGATGGCATGGGCAATCCGAAAAATGTGAAGAACCTGCTGCTGGCGCATGCGACGCCACCGTCGATGGTGACAGGGATCCGCGACAGCGCGGAGACGGCCGTGCGCGCCGGCATCCGCTACATTCTGTTCAGCCAATTGCCGGAGGAACAGGCGGTGGCGATCGACGAATACTTGAAATCGTTGACGCCCGTGGCCAGTCCCCGGCTCGAAGCGGGAAAACTGTCCACCACGGCCGAACGCGGCCAGGCCGTGTTTGAGTCAGCCAAGTGCGGCACGTGTCATCCAGCGCCGCTCTTTACGGACTTGAAGCAACACCGGGTCGGGACAGGCGCAGGCAGCGAGGAAGCCCAACGTTTCGATACACCGACACTGATTGAAACGTGGCGTACGGCGCCCTATCTGCACGATGGCCGCGCCGCGGCGATGAACGACGTGCTAACAACATTTAATGCGGGGGACAAGCACGGGAGGACCTCGCAGTTGACCAAACAGGAGATCGAGGATCTTGTCGAGTATGTCCTTTCACTATGATGCCGAATGGTCACGCCTTTCCGGGCGGCGTGAGAGCGCGCCGAACGTGACGCAGGCGCAGCGTACTGAAGGAGTGCCTTTAAGGACTCGCTGCGGCCATGGACTCCACGTGATTGCGGCGCAGCGCGCGTCCTGCGAGGAATACTTTATTTCGGTGGCGAAACTCGTGGGGGAGAGTCCGCTATCCGCCTTGGAACGGCTGATCGGCGCGATTGTGGAAACACAGGCGAATATTGTCTCGCTGGAAGTGCTGGGATTGGCGCCGGAACGAAGCGCGCTGGAAGAAGTGCTGAAGGATCACTATGGGCACATCACGTGGCCGGTCACCTGGGTGGGAAGCGCCGCGGATGGTGTGGATGCGGGTGGCTTCCAGGCGTGGGCGGTGAAAGGCCCGGCCGTCCAAGTGTTGGAGCATGGGGGGCGCGTAGCGGGCACGTTTTTCGAGGACGCTCACGCGGCCTATTGCCGCTTGGGTGGGTTGACCCCGCCTGCGCAAGATGCCGGAGAACGCGGCGGGGACGCCGCGTCTACGGGGGCGGGGTCTGTGTTGGAGCAGATGGCGGGAGCGTTGCGTTCCGTTTCCCTGGAGTTTCGAGACACGGTGCGCACTTGGTTCTATAACCAGCACATCCTGGCGTGGTACGAGCAGTTTAACGCGGTACGCACGCAATTTTTCCGGGAACATGGCGTGTTTGATGGGACCATTCCCGCCAGCACGGGAGTGGGCGCGGTACTGCCCGATGGTGTCGACCTGACAGCGGGGTTGCTGGCAATCCAGCCGCGCCAGGGGGCCGTCCGGGTGCAGGCTGTACGCTCGCCGTTGCAGTGTCCGGCATTGGAATACGGCAGTTCCTTCAGCCGCGCGGTCGAGATCCAATTCCCCGATCACGTGCGGCTCTTCGTCTCCGGCACGGCGAGCATTACGCCGGGAGGCGCGACGGCGCACGTCGGGAACATCGAGGCGCAGATACACCGTACCATGGACGTGGTCGAAGCCTTGCTCGTGTCCCGCCACATGCGTTGGGAAGACGTCACCCGAGGCATCGTGTATGTCAAGCACGCGGAGGACATTCCTAAGTTCGCCGACTATTGTGTAAAGCGTGGACTAGAACTGCCGGTGCTCACGCTCGTGAACGACATCTGCCGTGAGGATCTTCTGTTCGAAATTGAAGTCGACGCGATCCTGCTGGAAAGCGGAGAAACTCGCCCATGAATGCGGTTAAGCTTGCAATCTGGATTCCCGCCTTCGCGGGAATGACGAGATGGGGGGCTGAGAGTCTACTACCCGTCATTCCCGCGAAGGCGGGAATCCAGAAATCCTTTCTGGCCTGTCTGTTCACCTTAGCGTGCCTCACGGGCGTGGCAGAAGGCCCTGTTGCCCTCGATGTGGAACACGCGCGCGAATTCGAGACGGTGCAGGCCCAGATCTCAGGCTTCCGGGCCGATGTGTCCGCGCAGAGCCGGCTGAGGCGGGAAGCGCTCGATGAGGCCGCCTTGATCGCGGAAACCGACCGCGACCCCGTGGACGTCGTGCTGCGGCGGACCCAGGCGCTCCTCGACGCTGTACGGCAAATCGACAACGCTCCCGTGTTACAGGCAGAGGGCGAAGAACTTGTCCGGCTCCGCGAGAAGGGCCTGCGCATCCCGGTGGGCGACCCGGCGCGCCAGGCGCTCTACTCCGATGTCTGCGCGCTGCGCCGGCGCATTGCCTTCGCCAATCCGCTCCTGGATTTCAGCGACATCCTTTTCCTCGAGCATGATCGCGCGCGCTATGAACACATGGTGGATCAGTACTTCGGCTTTCACGCGGTCCCGGGCGGAGGCGTGTTTGCGCTGCGCGATGCGTTTGGGCCGTCGGCACACGTTGAGGAGCTGCTGGCGGGAAGCAAGGTGGAGCGCGGGCGTCTCCAGGGAAAGACCTTGGCCAATGGCTCCTTTGTTTCGCTCGATCTCAGTTACGATGCCAGATCGATCCTGTTCGCGTGGACGGAAGCGGAGGTGCCGGCCGAGCCGACGGACCGCACGCCCATGGAGCAGCTCTGGAAACTGGAGAGTACGTACCACATTTTCCGCGCCAATGTGGATGGGACCGGGCTTGTTCAACTAACCGACGGTGCTTACAACGATTTCGATCCATGCTGGCTGCCGAATGGGCGCATCTGTTTCGTCTCGGAACGGCGCGGTGGCTTTCTGCGCTGCGGCATCCGGCCTGATCCCACCTACACGCTGCACAGCATGCGTGACGACGGTTCGGACATCATCGCCCTCAGTTTTCATGAGACGCACGAGTGGCATCCCAGTGTCGACAATAACGGGATGATCGTGTATTCGCGCTGGGACTACGTCGACCGAGACTCCGACATCGCGCACCACCTGTGGCTGACCTACCCGGATGGGCGCGATCCGCGCAGCTACCACGGGAACTATCCCAGCGAGCGCGAGTCCCGTCCGTGGATGGAGCTTTCCATTCGCGCCGTGCCTGGTTCGCCAAAATACGTCGCCGTGGCCGCGCCGCATCACGGCCAGAACTACGGCTCTCTCGTATTGATTGACCTGCAACAGCCCGACGATGGCGCCATGGCGCAGTTGAAGCGGATCACGCCGGACGTGGCGCTGCCCGAAGCCGAAACCGCACCGGGCGTTTCGTGCGCGGCGCATGGCGGGAGGAACAACCGCCGCTCCGAGGTTTACGGGACGCCGTGGCCGTTGAGCGAGAAGTACTACCTGTGTGTCTACGACCCAGGTCAGAAGAACTATGGCCTTTACTTAATCGATGCCTTCGGCAACCGCGAATTGTTGTGCCGCGACCCCAACATTGCCTGCCTCGATCCCATGCCGCTCCGATCCCGGACGCTGCCGCCCGTGATTCCGCCGCGCACGCGCCAAGCCATGGAAGATAAGGTGGCCGGGGCCACGGAGGACGGCCGCCTGGCGATCATGAACATTTACGCGAGCGAGTTGCCGTGGCCCAAAGACACGCGCATCACCGCACTGCGCGTGATCCAACTGTTCCCCAAGACCACGCCTGTGCAGGATGAACCCAACATTGGGACAGGCCTCGAGTCGCTGGCGCGCGGCGTGCTCGGGACGGCGCCAGTCGAGGAAGATGGCAGCGTCTACTGCCGCGTGCCCGTGGGGGTGCCCCTCTACTTTCAGGCGCTCGACGCACAGGGCCGTGCCGTGCAGACCATGCTGTCCGATACGTATGTCCATCCGGGCGAGACGCTCTCGTGCATGGGGTGCCACGAAGCCAAGCGCGACGCCACGCCTGCCGCCCTGGCGCAACTGCCGGCGGCCATGCGGCGCTCGCCCTCCGAGTTAAAACCGGAGGCGGACGGCGCCTACCCGTTGCTCTTTCCGCGTTTGGTCCAGCCGGTGTTGGACAAGCACTGTGTGCGCTGCCACGGCGACGGCGGCGACGCGCCCAATCTCGAAGGTACAACCTTCGCTGAGTGGGGTTGGTCACAATCCTATCACGCGCTCGCGCCCTACGCCTGGGCCAAGCACGGCGGTAACGGAGCCATCGAGAAGAACCGTGGTTCCTTTTCGGCGCCCGGCGACGTGGGGGCGCGTGCTTCGCGGCTCCTGGCGCTGCTCGAGCAGGGGCACTACGACGTGACGCTGCCGGAAGAAGAGTTGCACCGCCTCACGCTCTGGCTTGATTGCAACAGCGTCTTTTATGGCGCCTACCATGAAACTGTACGACAGGCACGCGGCGAGAGCATCCTGCCCACGCTGGAGTGAGTGGACAGCAACACAGGTGGCTCGCCGGCCCCCCCTGGCCGGCGCAAGGTCAGGAAGGAGTCATACTATTCAGTGCACCACGAGCCAAGGTGCATCCCACCCATTCATCTGATCGAGGCGAGCAGCAATGAGCACACACTTGCTAGAGTGTCCACCAATGACTGCGGAAGAACTTGCGGCGCCCGGCGTGCCGGAGAAGTTCATTGAACTCATCGAGGGGTAATTGATCGAGAGGACTCCATCAGGCTGGCAACACGGTAGAATTGCTTACAACCTTGCCAGGCTTTTTGACACGTTTTGCGCAGGTTATTCCAATCTGCCCGCGTTGCGCGAACCAAGAGCGGAAGGACGAAATGGGCGACAAGGACTACAGGCAACGCTGGGTTGGCATCCGCAGTCTGTCTCGAACTTCTGCCACCGATGGCATCGGTATTGCATACGAACGAACTTCAAAGTCTATAATCGACGGCAGGTATGGATACGGTGGACTCGCGCAACGCGCGGAGAAAGGGGGAAGACATGGGCAAGGTCGGGATTGGCATTAATCTGGAATACGTGCGCCATGAAGACAAGCCGATGGAGTGGGGGGTGGAGAAGGCGGCGCGGCTTGGGTACGAATATGTCGAGCCGATGGTCCATTGGGGACGCGAACTGCTGAGCGAGGCGGGCTATTTTCACAGTGTGTCCATGCTGGACGATCCGTTGCGCATCAAGCGGGCCTGCGAAAAGGAGGGGGTGAAGCTGTCTGGCCTGTCTTCGCATTGCCCGTTGTGCAAGCCGGAGATCAGCGTCGAGTATTTGAAGCAGGCGGTGCGCTTCGCGGCGGAGTGCGGCGCGCCCGTGCTGAATTCGGATGAAGGTCCAAAGCCGCTTTGGACGACAGAAGCGGAAGACCATGTCCTCATGCGCTACACGCTGATGGAAGCGGCGAAACTGGCGGAGCCGCGCGGCATCCTGATCGGGATTGAGCCGCACCAGCAATACAGCAAAAGCCCGAAGGGACTCGACAAAATCCACGCGCTGGTGGACAGCCCGGTCATCGGCATCAATTTTGACACCGGCAACAGCTATCTGGCGGGCGAAGATCCCATCACGTGGCTGAAACATGTGCGCGACCGGCTGGTGCATCTACATGCGAAGGACATCTCGGTGCAACAGTCCGACGCAGAGCGCGGCAAGGTGACCGGAACGCCGGTCGGCTGCGCCTGCGGCGAGGGCGTTGTGGATTGGGAGCAGGTGGTGCGGGTCTGCCGCGAAGCGCCGCGCGATATCGTGTTGTCGGTCGAGTGCGGCACCGTGGACCAGGCGGAGCGTAGCGTGAAGTATCTGAAGGCGATCCTGGCAAAGGTTGGCTGAGCGCCATTTCCCATCTGTCAGACCTGTCAGACTGGTCGGACCAGTCTGAGGGGCTTGTGCGGCTGCTTGAGTCTTCTTCCTCGAAACCCTACACTGGAAAACTCTGAAGGAGGAACGCTCATGCAGCCTGGATATCTCCTTGCTTCCGTACTGTTGCTGGCGGGCAGCGCGGCAGCCCAGGAGACCGCCGCCCTGGCGGACACACCCAAGATCGAGGCGCTTGACCCTAACATGGCTGCCCAGGAGCCGGGCACAAACCGGGTCTGGTACAACGGGCTGGATTTGGGGGTCGAGGGCCAGGGCTGGAAGGACGTCGCCAGTCCGTTCGACCGTCTCCCCGGCCGCGCCGAGGGAGTGGTGCGCGATCCGGTTTGGTCACTCTCACGGCGCAGCGCGGGCCTCTGCCTGCGCTTTGTCACCAATGCCGACGCGATTGCCGCGCGCTGGACGCTCCGCAATGAAGAACTGGCGATGGACCACATGGCCGCGACGGGGGTGAGCGGGCTGGATCTCTATGTCCGTGAAAACAGCCAGTGGCGCTGGGTGGCGGTGGGGAAGCCGACCAAATTCCCCACGAACGAAGTCTCCCTCATTCAGAAGATCAAGCCCGGCCCTCACGAGTATTTGCTGTATCTGCCGCTGTACAACGGGGTCGAGTCACTTGAAATCGGGGTGGCCCAGAATGTGACCATCGCGAAGGCCCCACCACGCCCCGTGGGCAGCAAGCCGATCTGTTTCTATGGGACGTCGATCACCCAGGGCGGCTGCGCGGCGCGGCCAGGGATGGCCTACGCCGCGATTCTGGGACGCTGGCTGGACGTGGAGACCATCAATCTCGGATTTTCCGGCAATGGCGAGATGGAACCGGAAATGGCGGAACTGATTTCGGAGCTCGACGCGGCCGTGTTTGTTCTGGATTGCCTGCCGAACATGGACGCGGACCAAATCAATGAACGCTACGTGAAGTTTGTCCAGCGCCTGCGCGAGCGGCGCCCCGAAACGCCGCTCGTGATCGTGGGCCATATCATTCCGCAGAATCTCTGGTTTTCCGGCGAGCGCAGCCAAAAATTGGGCGATAAGGCCGCCGCCATTGAAACGGCGTTTAAGACACTGCGCGAACAAAACGTGCCGGGCCTTCATTTCGTCGCTGGAGAATCCCTGCTTGGCCAAGACGGCGAAGACACGGTGGATGGCGTTCACCCGACGGATCTCGGTTTCAAACGCATCGCCGAAGCCTTGTATCCCGTGCTGAAAGCGCTGCTGAATTCAAAGAACTCGGGCTGAAGAACAACTGCAACGAACTGGTAGCGTCCGGCCTCAGTGCCGGACGCAACTACGCGGCATTGACCCAAATGTTGGAAAAGACTTGGTTCGGCGAAAGTTCGGGCGTGTGTTGCAGCGTCGCGTCCGGCACTGAGGCCGGACGCTACCGGAAGGAAGATTACTTGGTTCCGGCAATGCCGGGTTAGGGAGAAGAAGCATGCGCCATTATCTTGGGGTCCTGATTCTGTCGGCGTTGGTGGGCTGCACGACGGTCACGCCGGGGACGGGGCTAGAACGCGCCCTCGATCATCCGCCCCAGGACTTCCTGGAACAGGCGGTGGTCGGCCCGGCGGGTGACGGGTCGTATGTAGTGCCGACCAACCAGAAGATCGAACCGGCGGGCGAACAGATTCTCTATTCGGGCCGGCCAGTGGCACTCGCGCTGCATCCGGATGCGCAACGCCCCCTCCTCGCGGCCCTGGATCGGAAAGCCGTGGTGCTGCTCGACATCGATCAGCACAGCGTGTTGCAGGTCGTGCCCCTGCCCGATCCCGGCGGCAGCTTTTGCGGTCTGGTCTGGGAAGCATCCGGCGCCGCGTTGTGGGCTAGTTCCGCCGAACGGCTGGTCTGCCGGGCAGAGTTCGACGGGTCGCAACTAAAACCCTTCGTCACGAAGGTCGAGTTGCCCGGCCCGAAGGGAAGCGACGCCTCCGCGCCCGGCGGCATTGCCCTGGACATGCCGGCCAAACTGCTCTATGTCACGCTCAGCCGGAACAACACGCTGGGCGTGGTGGATCTCAACACCCTGAAACTCATTCACGAGGTCCCGGTGGGGATGGCGCCCTTCGACGTGCTCTTGCACGAGGGCAAGGCGTATGTCACCAACTGGGGCGGGCGGCGGCCGAAAGCGGGCGATCTCACCGGGCCGAGTTCCGGAAGCCAGGTCGTCATTGATGAGGCGGGCATTGCCGCGTCCGGCACGGTCTCCGTGGTTGACCTTGCCAGCCGCAGTGTTTCAGCGGAGATCGAAGTGGCGCTCCACCCGAGTGGGATGGCCCTGTTGCCCGACGGCGCGCGGCTGTACGTCGCCAACGCCAACAGCGACCTTATCTCGGTCATTGATACGAACGCCGATAAGGCCATCGCCGCGTGGGATGCGAAGCCGATGCCTGCGCTGCCTTTTGGCAGCGCCCCCAACGCGCTGGCTGTTTCGCCGGACGGCGCCACGCTCTACGTGGCGAATGGGGGCAACAATTGCATTGCGGTGATGGACACGGCCAGCGGCAAGGTGGGCGGCTTGATCCCCACCGGCTGGTATCCGGGCGCGATTGTGCTGGCGCGGGCAGGCCAACTGCTCTGCGTCGCCAATACCAAGGGGGTGGGCAGCCGCGCGGCCGACATCGAGGAAGCGCCACGCACGATCCGCCGGCAACTGCCGGGCAATCCGCAAGGCCCAAACTTTAATTCGCATGACCATCTTGGTTCGGTGTCCTTGATCGCTGCGCCTTCGTCCGGCGAACTCGAGGAATATACCTACCGCACGGCCTGCAACATGCGGCTCCCGCGCATGCACGAAGTGATGAACATGCCCGCGGGATCGCAGCGTGTCACGCCGGTGCCAACGCGTCCGGGCGAAGTGTCCCCGATCAAACATGTGATCTACATCATCAAGGAGAATCGCACCTACGACCAGGTGTTCGGCGACATTGAGAAGGGAAACGGCGATCCGAGCCTGCTGCATTTCGGTCGCGAAGTAACGCCCAATCATCATGCGCTCGCGGAGGAGTTCGTGCTGTTGGACAATTTCTACTGCAACGGCGTCTTGAGTGCGGACGGTCACCAATGGGCGACCGAAAGTTTTGTGGTCGATTATCTGGAGAAGAGCTTTGGCGACTTCACGCGCAGTTATCCCTATGAGGGCGAGGACGCGCTGGCCCTCGCCTCGTCCGGGTTCATTTGGGACCACGTGCTGCGCAAGGGCCTGACTTTCCGGGATTACGGTGAAATGGTCCAGGCAACGATCACGCCGAAGACCGCCACGTGGAGCGACATCTACGCTGACTTCGTGAATGGCACCAGTAATGTCAGCGTGATCGCCCGGACGCCGGTCCGCGGGCTCGAGAAGTACATCTGCCCCACCTTCATTGGTTTTCCCGGTAAAGTCCAGGATGTTTACAGGATGCGGATATTCTTGGATGAATTCCGCGCATTTGAGGCGAACGGCACCCTGCCCAACTTCATCATCATGCTCCTGCCCAACGATCACACGTCGGGCACGCGCGAAAACATGCCGACCCCGCGCGCCACGGTCGCGGACAACGACCTCGCGCTGGGGCAACTCGTCGACGCCGTGTCGCACAGCCGGTATTGGCCGGAGACGGCGATTTTCGTGGTCGAGGATGATCCGCAAGCGGGACTGGACCACGTGGATGGCCACCGGACGGTCGCGCTCTGTATCGGCCCGCATATCCGGCGCGGCATGGTCGACTCGACGCACTACAACCAGAGCAGCATGCTGCGG